>NZ_JABKBZ010000160.1:0-3120 GCF_013166635.1 Lentimicrobium sp. S6
TTCAAAATAACGATGCTGAAGAAGTTTATATAAGTACCTACAGTGTTCCCACCTATTTTCATTATAATGTAATACAAGATTATGACAATGGTGGAGTGAATGATCCACTGGTATTGCATAATAATCCACCAAGTAACCAAACCATTATTGATGTTGAATATAACTGTTGGGGAACTGGGTTTAATGCTTCAGAAGATTTAAGGCCATACGGTGCTTATGATTACGATCCTGATTGGTGTCCGGGTGATAGTAAAGGGAGCAGTAGCCCTGTTGCCTTATTATATGAGACCAGTCAAACTCAATTTGAGGATGAAGAATTCATAGCATCAAAAACTACTTTGGAAACCATAATCACAGATTATCCTAATACCACATTTGCCCAAGCAGCTGTTAAAGACTTGTTTATTGTTGAACTATTTGCCACTAACGATTATTCATCGCTGCGTCAATATTTTAATGACAACCCAAGTATTCAAACTAATGATGTGCTTAAATCACTAGCAGAATTCTTTAGCAACAGATGTGATATTAAATTAGAAAACTGGCAAACAGCCATCGATTTCTATGAGGCTAGAATTTCAGGAGAACCAGATACTGAAGAAGAAATATTTGCTATTATTGATTTAGGCTTGCTCTATTATATTATGGAAAACAGCAGTAATAAAGCAAGCTACGGTGTAGGCTCCATGCCAGAGCACAAGCCCAAATCAAAAGAGGAATACATAGCAAAAAGAGACTATTTAATCTCCTTATTACCACTAAAAAGCAAGGAGAATGAAAACCTAAATCCAATATCTAGCGATGAAATATTAAGTCAAAACTCACCCAATCCGGTTAATGGCAACACACAAATAGGCTATAATTTGGAGCAGGAAGCCAATATCCAGTTAAATGTTTTTGACTACACAGGAAAGCTATTAATTACTATTGATGAAGGAAAACAAGACAGAGGAGCCCATCATATAAATCTTAATACTATCGATTTAGAAAATGGAATCTATCTGTACACCATTAAAATAGATGGACAAGTGGCCGATTCTAAAAAAATGGTTGTATTGAGATAATATTAACCAAACATCATGAAAAATTTAAAGCCTTATTAGTTATACTCGTAAGGCTTTGTTTTACTCCCCAATCTCAATTCTAACCCAGCTTACTCGGAAATGCCTTCCGAGTGAGCTGGGTTGTGGTAAGCTATTGAATAATGACTTTTCCGGAATAGGACTGATGCTCGGAGTACGCATTATAAAAATATAATCCTGAAGAGAATGATTTACAGTTCCAAATGAGATTAGATTTCCCTACTATTTCTTCTATTAATTTTCCTTTTGTATTGTAGATTCTGATGGTTGTTTCGTTTTCTTGTTCAAAGTGAAACTGAACAAAATCTTTAGCAGGATTAGGTATGATTGAGATCAGATTATTGTGTTCTATTATTCCTGTGGTTTCGCAATTTTCTTCTACTTCTTCAATATTATCGCATCCAGTATTATTATCCAAAATATCAAATGAGGCATCAGGAATGGCGATATAATCACAGATGCTTTTTACATGGCAATTTGATAATTGTTGGTTGTCAAAAATGGTTAAGGTACTCATAGAATCAGCATTTATATTCTTAATTCCAGAGATATCATTAAGCATGATATTGTTATAGATGATTACTCCTGAAATAGAAGATAAATTATTTAATCCATTTAAATTGATAAGGTTCTCATTACTATAAATTTGTATATTTTGTCCAACAGATGATAGATTTTCAAGACCAGAAAGACTAGATAAGCTCCAATTTTTGAATAGGATCAAGTTACCTCCTATTTGATTGAGACCATTTAAACCAGATAAATCCTGAAAGTTGGCATTGCCCACAGTTAATTCATATTCACCAAGTTTTAAATCTCCTTCAACAACATTTAGGTTATTTAATCCTTCTAAACTATAAAGTTCGGGATTATAAAAAATGCTTACATCACCACCAATATGTGTTAAATTGCTAAATCCACTAAGGCTTGATAAGTTTAGGTTGAAGTAGATGCTTAAGCCTCCATCAATCTGTGTAATATTATTTAAACCATCTAAATTGGTAATTGATGTACCATCTGGATAATTCCCAATCGTAATATGTCCTTCAATTTGATAACAATTGGGATAATCTGTTGGGAAATTATCAATTTGCTCTTGAGTAGTAAAGGTAATTCCATCAGGAAAACAAGATTGTGAGTGTCCAAATATGCTAATAAAAACTAGAGAAATGATAAATGCTACTTTTTTCATGTGTTTAGATTTTGGAGATATGTATCTGAAACGAAGATATGGTTTTTTTTGGATACATCAGCATGCTCGAAAATGTTTTCCGAGTACAGATATATGTTTGTGATTTTACAGACTTGGATTGCAAATCCAAGCTAGCTGTTTCTGAGTTAGTAGTATTTATTAAATAGAGTGTATGAGGAAAGGATTTACTCTCCAACCTCACCCCTAACCACATCATCAACTTGTAAACCCGCTCACTCGGAAAGTTCTGCTGAGCGGAGCCTCAGTATGCCTTCCGAGTGAATAACTAACGAAATCACTAAAGATAAGTCTTCAATTGTGGTGTTTCTAGAATAATCTCTAATAAACTTGGCAATTCAGCATAATTTCTTGCAGAACTAAATAAATATTCTTCTTGTTTTTCAACTATCATTTCCTGCACAGGATTTTGATGGATATAGTTAAGCTTTTCATAGAAGAAAGAGTTGCTATAAATCACTTTCGCATGATTACCATCTTGCCATAGTTTAAATCTCTGTTCACGTTTTAAATGCTCACAATATTTCTGTAAGAAAGGCAATAACCATTCTTGCCTGCTTTCTGGTTCATCTTCAATCTGTTTTACTATTTTCTTTGAGGTATACCGCTTAAAATCTCTTAAAATATCCGTAAGCTGAAATCCTTCTGCAGCCCTGCAAATCATATGTAAATGACTATGCATAAGTACCCAACCATATATTAAGACCGTTGCATGGTAATTAACAAAATAAATCACCTTATATAATTGTATATCAGATAAATAAGTTGTATTTTTATGGTATGAAAATACGTAAGGAACCTACATTAGCAGATAGTATTTGTGATTTA
>NZ_JABKBZ010000161.1:0-3106 GCF_013166635.1 Lentimicrobium sp. S6
CAATACCATCGTAATCCTCTTTCTGAACCTGCTCGACAAGTAAGGCGCTAAAACCCATAATTCCATTGAAAGGACTTTTGAGATCGTGGGCTATGATAGAGAAAAATTTGTCTTTTTCGGCGTTGATTTCTCTTAGTTTTTGTTCACTCTCATTTAGGGTTTGTTCGGCCTGCTTGCGCTCTGTTATGTCTAAAGAATATTCGATTATCGAACTAATTTCTCCATTTTTATCAAATATAGGATAGCTATAAACCTCTACATTTCTTTTATTCCCGGCTTTATCAAAATGAATATGTTCGACCATAGTCGATTTGCGTGTTTTCTTAATTATTTCAATAGGACACGGATGATCCTGACTATTGCATGGCACATCACTATTGTGGGTTAAAGCGTGACAGCTTGTTTTATTCAAGCGCAAACCAAATCCACTTGCAGAATTGGCTTTTAGAATAGAATAATCATTAATATCTATAACATAAAATGGATGTGTTAATGATTCCATTACATGATTTAAAAATTCATTTTGCTGAATGATTTTTTCCTCCGCCTGCTTGCGTTCGGTAATATCTTGCCCCTGGGCAATGGTGGAAACGATGACGTTGCCTCCCGGATCAATTATGTTTGCTGAATTCCATAAAACTATTCTAACAGATCCGTCAGCACGCTTTATTGGTATTTCAACAGTTTCCCAGTTTTCAAAAGAATAAGACGTTTTTTTAATGAACTCCATTGATTCTACAACTCTGTCGGACGGAAAGAGTATGTCGAGTGTCTGGCCAATTACCTGACTTGCATCAATACCGGTAAGATGCTCAAAAGCTTTATTGAAACGCACGATTTTGAAGTCAACATCCCAGACTATAATTGGAGCATTGGCATAGTTGATCAGGCTTTCGAGATATTGATGTGTTTCGGTCAGTTCTTCTTCAGCCTTTTTACGCTCGGTGTTGTTATTAGATGTGCTGATAAAACCAATATTTCTACCATTACTATCAGTTAATGGGGAAATACGAACATTAAAGTATTGTTTGCTTCCATTTGTATCAATATACATTGTTTCGTATCCATCTACTTTGCTGCTTTGCACAACACGTTTAAAACAATCAATTGCCGTATCATGGAAGTCAGAAGGTACAAAATCCAGAACTGACTTTCCAATCACTTGTTCATGTGATAAGTCAGGAACTGTATAATTGATGAACCGGATTTTATAATCCATATCTAACTGCATAATATAGTCAGGCGAATTTTCAGTAAGTGATCTCCATTTTTCCTCACTTTCCCGGAGTGCCTCATCCGCCTGCTTGCGTTCGGTGATGTCTAAATTGAAACCTTGAAAGTGTTTAAAACTCCCATCGTCATTAAAGACTGGTGCAGCATGGCAATAGAAATATCTGTATTCCCCATCTTTCCGTCTTAATCTAAAATAATTGTCATGGGCAGTTTTTGCTTCCCAGTGTTTCATCCATATTTTTCCGGCAGCTTCCAAATCATCAGGATGAACAATTTCCGTCCATCTTTCAACAGTAAGGGGTAAAGCAGCATCTTGACCAGTATAATTATACCACTCTTTATTCATGTAAGAATAAATCTCACCATTGAAAGCCCACATTTGTAATTTGGTACTATCTAAAATATCTTGTGTTTCCTTATCAGATTCTCTTAGCGCCTCTTCCGTCCGCTTGCGCTCGGTGATGTCTTGAACAAAACCAATTGCCTTTAAAGCATCACCCTTGTCGTTAAATTCCAGATATGCTTTTTCTCTTACCCATTTAATTTTACCATCCACTAAAAGGCGGTGTTCAATATCATAGGGTTCGTGTTTGAGGGCAGCGTTCCACTTTGCGCCTACATAATCGCTATCTTTAGGATGAATAAAACTCAAAAATAGTTCTAAGTTCATTTCTGTTCCTAATGGCAAACCAAAAATCTTGTAGGTTTCTTCTGTCCAGATTAGAATATTATTAATAATATCCAGCTCCCATGTTCCAATACTTCCAATTTCCTGAGCTTTTTCCAGAAGGTATTGCTGTTGCAGAATCTCTGTTTCCGCCTGCTTGCGTTCGGTAATAAATCGGGCTTGCTGGATATTTTGGTAAGCTATCAGGGATAAATTATTGGCGAGAGTAAAAACGGCATTTGCAATATTCTGGAATTTTTCCTGCGACATTGAAGGTACATCATTAAAAGCATCAAGAAAATCTTTTTCATTAGCCCCAATCCTTTGGGCATATTCTAACATTGCTTTTTCTGTTTGGTATTCGTCGCGCACCTGGCCAATCAACCAATTGGCAATATGTTTTCCGCCAACGCTAATTGAGGCTCCCGCATCCCAAAGACCACCACTCATACAGGGTTGAACAATTGCCCCACCTGGATGGTACCGGCCTATTTCTGCGTCAGATTTGCAGCAGTTTATATATCCTTTTTCAGTTTTACGAATAATATCATTGCACAATCTACAGAAATTACTCGGACGTGTAATCGGGGTTCCATCCACTTGAGTTATTATTGATGCAACTCCGGTGGCATTTGCAAAATCATCCTGTATTTTTTGAATGTCATTCAAATTAAAAAGATCACTAAATGAAATGCTTTCAATATTGTCAAGTGGTTGCGTCAGAGCAACCATTCTTTTTTCAAGAACTTGTTCTGCTTTCTTGCGCTCGGTGATGTCGCGGGCAATAATCTGAATCATCGGTTCTTCACCATAATTTATAGGAACACCGATAACTTCAACATCGATGACCTTGCCATCCAGCCGGATAAACCTTTGTTCCATAGCAACTTTTGATTCTTCTCTACTGAATAGTTTTTTCATATTTTCCAGGCCGATTGCCCTGTCGTCGGGATGTATAAAATCAATGGCTGATTTTCCCACTACTTCATCCAGGCTTGTTGCACCTACGAGTTTTAGCCCACTATTATTGATATGCAAAATCTCTGTCATATTATGAATCGCAATTAAATCAGGCGAGTTTTCAATAAGCAGACGATATTTTTTCTGGCTTTCTTTATGTTCTTCCTCACGCTTTTTACTTTGTGTGCGTAAATCGTCCAACTCAGCTATGAGTTGTTCTTTGGTTTTGTTAGAATCATTTTTCAT
>NZ_JABKBZ010000162.1:0-3093 GCF_013166635.1 Lentimicrobium sp. S6
CCACACGCAATCCTTTCGTTGTTAAGGTTCCATTTACATCTAATGTGGAAGTTGGTGTATCAGTATGAATACCTACAAAACCTCCTCCTGAGCCATCCATATCAAAAGGTTCTACAAAAAAGGAGGGTGTATTCAACATATTAAAACCAATCATCAACGAATTGGAATTGGGGTTGGTATACTCTACCCATCGAAGTCCTTTCAAATATCCACTTCCAATAATCCAGGAATTAGCTGCGGTTGCATGAACATGATTACCCAATGCAAAACTACCATTACTCATAGCTTTTGAATAAAACCCAGCAGCCATAGAATATAAAGATTGGGATTCTGTATAGTTACCGATAGCTGTTCCGGTAGCAGAGTTCCCAATTGGGTTATTATCACCATTTGCATCTTGTGCAAAAATGAAAGAAACAGAAGATAAAAGGAATACACCTAAGAATAGGATTTTTTTCATAATAGATATTTTTAAATATAGATAAATACAGTATTGAGTACAACATCATACTCTTTTATAAAACCTAGTTTTCATAAAACACTAAACTTTTTATATAGCACTTTTAAAAAATAGATCTCTCATTTAATTTATATGCCTAATTTGTATTACAACATTCACCTAAAACTATAACACTTTTATATATGACTGATATTCTGTATTATACTTTATAAGCAAAGAATCCAACTCTACATATCTTGTAAAAAACCCAACAACAAAGCGTCTCTCAAGGTATTTTACTGTTTATACAGAATCCTAATTGCTATTTAAAACCTAATAAATTTGGAGTAATCACTTAATCATTCTGAACAGATGGTTTTAATTCCAACCTAAAAACATCCTCATCTTTCATTCTTTCTATCACTAAAACATCTGATGTGATTTCAATTACTTCATACATATCTGACCAAATCATGTGTAAAGGCTCATCAATACTATCCCTTACAATCTCCCCTAATTTATTTTTAGTATCATATGGCGTATACAAATGTAGATTACTATAATTGTCCTTCCACTTCCACATGCAATCGTAATGCATAGTAATAGCCTCATCAATAACTATTCTAACATACAGTACATTAGAAGTATCATAAGTGAAGTATTGCTCCTCGTAATTCATGATATTTTCGCCATTTTTTAAATCTTTCTCAATTTTCCATTCTTTACATAGTAGCGCATCGTAATCGGGAGTTGGTTCAATAATTTCTGTCTTATCTTCTTTACAGGATGTAAATACAAAAAGAATAATTGCTAGATAATAAATAGTTGTTTTCATCAAAGACTGTTTTTTTAATATCATTATTCTATATTTTAAGTTAAATCTATTTTACAAAATCAGAAATTTCTCCTGATATTTGTTACCGCTAATAAAAACCTCGGTAACATAAACTCCTTTAGGTAAATTCGAAACATTAATACTAGAACCAGAATAAAAATTTGGTTTTTCAATAATTGTATTACCAAACACATCTCTTATAACAAGTAGGTGTTCAGATATATTGCCATGTACAAAACTCACTCTGATCTGATTCTTAGCCGGATTTGGAAAAACTTTTAAACCTATATTTTGTTCCACATTTCTTTCATTTGGTTCTTTTGAAATCGCGGCGGAATTGGGTATGATATCAGTTATTGTTAAAGATTCTGTCATTACAAAATTAGAAATTTCTGGCTTTTTGTTGACCACTATTTCTTCTTGTTCAATATCCTCTTGCATCTCAACAACATCATTATTATCTTCAATAATAATTGATTTTTTGCCTACAGGCCTATTGTAATCGGGATCTAAATACAATATCTGATGTCCTGCAATATCGCTACCTTCTTCAATTATAATAACTCCATCTGTTGGTACGCGGTAATCTATTCTGGTAGTAGCATCTACCAATACATCACCTACTAATGTCCTATTGATCTCAGTATCTACATCTTCGCCAATAGTTATGTTTTGAGCCTCAAACACATTAGTATAGCCCTCATCTAATATCCGATTTTGAATATATAGATGATCCGGATGCAATTCTCCAACTAAAAAATCATTCACGTCAGGATCTGGCGGCATCCAAGCATGGATATAATTATCATTACTCATACAAATTGCATCAAATGGTGTGAGCGTTTCGTTGTGAGGATATTTTCCTATGTCTGATAAATCAGCAAACCAATCGGTATTATTTAATGCCAATGCACTTACGGTTGGTACAAAACAAAATACAGGATCGTCTTCACCAGTGTCATTAGTTAAAGAACCAAATATATCTGATCTTGGAATTTCTTTATCCCAAGAAACAGATGTAGTCCAACATATGTCTCCAAAAAATATTGTTGGTATACAAACTGTATGGGATAAATGAATAGGAATTATAATATATCCATCTAGCCACTCTGACAGTCCTCCTATCGGTAATTTATAATATGCGCCTGGAGCATTATCCATATTACAATTACTAGGAGCAACCAATGGATCATGTTCGGTATGATATCGCGAAAAAGAGGGCCCATATATGCTTGAATTGACAAAAGGTTGAATTTGCAAGGCTGTATTAAATGTTTCATCATTTTTACCAGGCATAGCATTTACAGTATTGTTTACCTCTATAGGCGTCCAATCAAAATCAAAGCCTCCTAAACCCCATGGTAAGGGAAGCGTCCAATCGACTAATGTTTTACCATTTCTATAATCCAAAAGCGTTGTGCCGGGATCGTATCCTTGGCTTTTAACATTTGTACCCATGGAAACAGCAATATTTCTACAATCCTTTGGATAAGCTCCAACATCATCTAAGTTATTCAAGAAGCCTTGTCGCCAAAAATTTTGATGCACATAATTTGATGACATTTGTAAGGCAGCTGAAAAGTCACCTCTATCCATTTCATTAGATACAAATTCATTAATATCAAAACCAAATACTCCTACTGAAATATCATTTATAATACTCTCGTATTCTATACACCCGATATTGTTTAATAGGGTTACCCATTTAAGTCTCGTGTAATTTAATCGAAGCGTAAGCAATCGGTTTATGCTCTACGCATCTCTGAATGATTTTATCTAAAATTGATTGGCGATGATTCCTTCTGTTAAATCTAAAGAA
>NZ_JABKBZ010000163.1:0-3082 GCF_013166635.1 Lentimicrobium sp. S6
GTTTAGAAACAATCATCAAAGAGCTCCTCCGGAAAACACTAAACCTTTGAAAGTAAGTATAAGTATATCAACACAATAAAAGAATATGAGTCATCTTAATGGAAGAATTATGCATCAATCAATCAAAAAATCAGAAATAATCAGAATAACGACCCTGCTAAAATCAAAAAACAGAAAAGCTCTTGAATACTTCTAAGATTTGCTAGAAAAAAATTGAAAAAAAAATAACTACACAAGAGCTGTGGAGATATCATTGCCCAAATTGATTCCACAATATAAAAGGTAGGCTTTACGGCTTCGTTGCCGGTTTACGTTCAACACACAGCACATATTCAGCCCCTCTTGGCCATAAGTAAATGCTTAGCTCCACGGCTTAGGGCTGAAAACGATGCTTAATTGTTGGCAACAGTTTTTTTACATTCAAATCAGTTTTAAAAAATCTTTTCAATTCTCTTAATCAAGTAGGATGTAGTTATCTCATCTATTATTTTGGCTCTACTACCATTATTTTCAAACACATATTTTATCCAATTGCAACCTTTGTTTATGAACATATCCTGCTTGAGAATTGCACACTATAGTTATAGCGCATACCCGTAATTGAAGTGTTATTGTAAATTATCCTGAAATTCAAAATATAATTTCATTAATTGAGTTCTATTTTTAATACTAAGTTTTTGATAAATGTTGTAATTATGATCCTTTACTGTGCTGATCGATATAAAAAGTTGATCAGCAATTTCTTTATTTGTTTTCCCATTACAAATTAGTTTTATAACATCTAATTCTCGAACTGTAATTTCATAATTTGACACAAACATTTCGAGTTTGGAACTCGTTTTAACTTCTAGCTCATTATAATGTTGGATAAATACTTGCCTATATTTATTTACCCAAAGAGCTATTCCTATATTAAAAAGAATTATTAGAAACAGATTAATGATAGTACTAAATTCAAAAGGTATTTTTATTAATCGGAATATGATTGTAAGAATAAATGCAATTAAATAAGGAATGAAATAAATGAGACTTAAATGATTTATTGAAATATTAATTTTATTCTTTGACAATTGACTCGCACGATATTTCAAATAAACACTTGCTAAAATCATTGCTATAATAATTAATAAATCTGTTGTGGCATAAAGATTATGTAATAGGTAATTGGTATCAAAAGCCATAATTTCTAGCCATGCAGCAACTTTGGGAGCAACAACAAGAATAGCAGGAACCAATAGATGTCTATATTGGAACTTGGATGGTTTTGAGTTTAAAATAAGATAAATAAATGCGAAAAAAGAAATAGGAACACTCCACTGAACAAAATAAGTAATCGTGTCATAAATAAACTTGAAACTATTTATATTGTTATTTATAGTTAATGGTGCAATTTCACTTAAAAATACCCATAAAAATACCAAAAACCACAATAAATTCATTAAAGCAATATTGAGAACAAAGGCTTTTGAAATTGTAAGTTTAGAAGCTTTATAAAAATTATATAATTTATAAAGAACAAAAATTATAGAAATTAAGAATGAAATTTTAAATATATATATTAGCATTTCCACAGGATTCCGGATGTTTATAGCATTGTTCTAGTAATAATTATTAATTATACGGTGCGAAGTTAATAAAATTAATATGCTTAAGATTTAGTTCTTAGCAATATTTCAAAGAACTGATCACCAAAACACCTTCAATCTTTAGTTTTCTCTATCCAACTAAAGTTGGGTTTTTTAAAATCAGCACTTTAGTTTGACCTAAACTAAAATCTTAATGTACACATTTGTGCTTTCAAAATTAATTATCAATAAAAATTCTAAAAGCATTTAAAATGAAAAAATTAATACTTGCAGTTTTACTTTCAATTATCTTAACAAATGTTTTCGCTCAAAAAGAAAATATTGTTACAATTTATCCAGATGTTGTTTATCACCACAAAGACGGTATGGCTCTTACAATGGATATTTATGTGCCGTTAAATCATAATAGTAAAGGAGTCATTTTTATTAACAGTGGTGGGTTTTATTCCCCTTTCTTTTCAAACCAGTATAAAAAAAATAGTAATTCTTTGAGTGAAATTGATAAAGACAATTTTTCTTTTATACCAAAGGTTGATCTTAAACCTGAGTTCCATCAACAATTTAGTTTTGAAGAGCTATTAAAAAGTGGCTTTACTGTCTTTGACGTACGCCATAGTAGCACTCCTAAGTATATGTTAGATGAGATAACTACCGATTTAAATTTCGCTATTTCATACATAAAAAAATATGCGGAAAAATATAAAATTTCAAAAGATAGATTAGGTGTATGCGGAGGAAGTGCTGGTGGATATTTAGCTGCATATTTAGCTGCTAATCCTCAAGGTGATAATAATTTTAAAGCGGTTGTTTTGTATTATCCGGCAGGCTATGATTTTTTACATAGTCGAAATGATATGGCAAGAAAAGCATTACCATCTTTAAATACATCTGAACAAACCTTAGACTCACTTTCATTAAAGCACTATATATCAAACAAAATGCCTCCGACTATTATATTATATGGAGCATTAGACAATCCATTTATAACAGAACCATCTGAAATTTTAATAAGCGAATTTAAAAACAAAAATGTTGTATGTGAAAAAATTGTTTTTGATAAAATTGGTCATATATGGATGGATGAAAATCGTAAATACAGCAATAAAACTGGAGATAAAGCAATGTCAAATTTGATTGACTGGTTTAATAAGAACTTATAAAATCATAAAATTTGTATTCAATTAATATGATAAAATCAGTAACACATAATACTGTATATAAAGCATTTGTTAAAAAAAGTTAGTTTGAAGGCAGTTATAATTAAATAAAATAACGGTTTAACAAGAAAGTTCTGAGAGGTGTCAAATCAATCGTATATCTATCGGTTAGTTGCAATATTGAATTCTCAGGGGTAGTCAATATTGTTGCCAACGTTTTGAATATGGTGCGTTTGGCATTTCAACGCTCCAATCTTTCAACTTACCACTATGTTTATTTATTACTATTATCTTCATTATTAGCACTATCTGCCAAATGCACTATATTTTTTGTTGGCA
>NZ_JABKBZ010000164.1:0-3067 GCF_013166635.1 Lentimicrobium sp. S6
ACAGCCCAAATATCCCAGGCGACTCATTAGCTAAATTATCAAGGTATTGTACTTATGAGAAAAGGAAAAATCGATTAAATTTTGAGCAACAAATTGAAAGAGCTTTTTGCTTAAGTTAACGCTAATGCCCATGGGGAAGGGGCAAAACAAAAAAATCATTTATTATGGGCAACTACAGTAAATTGACACTTGACTGATTAGTAACAGTTTTTATTTGTTTATAAGCTTCGGTGAATTACTAGAAGGATTGCAATACTTAATCCTCTAGAAAATCCTTATAAACAGTCCAGCCCTCAGTCCAATCGTAGGTTCCAAAAGCCCCTTTGTAGTTTGTAATTTCAAACCAATCGTCGAGAGGATATAGATTATTTCCTGTTGGAACATCTGGAGCCAATTTTATTTCTCCATCTATACTTAATCCTAAATTGGTAATCTCATTATTTCCAGCGGTAAAATAGACAGACCATAATTGAGAGGCCTCCTCATTTTGGTTTCCATATAGTTGAAAAACATTGCTTTCAACATTATTAGCGATATTATAAAAGATATTGCTTTCTATTTTTAATAATTCTCTTTTCCATTGAGAATAAGAATCGGTAGAACCATTAAGGTATTCATTCCTAGCTCCTGAAGAAGTATTATAAAGAATAGAATTTGCGGTGATACCGGCTGCAAAATTCGAATAACTCATACAGCTATTAGATGATCTAGAATTGCCAATTAAAGTAGCATTTGCAATTGTTGGCTTTGTAATAGGAAGACCATAAATGGGGTCGATTCCACCATTGGTTTCCAGTAAATTATCACCCACTTGCTCTTTCTGTAAGCCTAGAATAAATTGCATTTTACCTTGATATCCTAAATCAAAATCAATGATATCATCATGAGAATTGATACAAATAGCATGTTTTATATTTACGGTTCCGCCAAATATTTCAATACCATCATCAGCACTATTGATAATTTCAACATGATGAATTAGGGTATTGTTGCCAACACCACCTAATGTTAATCCATTAATCTCATTTCCTTCGTTTAATATAGTTCCAGGGTAACGAATAGAGATATAAGAAAGTTCACCTGAATAGTCTTCTTTGTTTTGTCCACCAAATAAGGCACGAGGTTCGCTGGTTGGTATTCCTTCGATGAAGGCTTCACTACTTTCAGTATTAAGAGGAGCATCTCCCAATATAATCAAACCACCCCATAAACCATAAGAGTCTTTAGAGAGTGTTCCATCCAAAAGGTCTAATTCTGAAGTGAAAATAATAGGGTCTTCTGAATTTCCGTTTGCAATGATGGTTCCACCGCGGGCAATGATTAAAGCGCTAGCTGTAGCTCCTTGTCCTTCTTTAAACTTGATAATTGCTCCTGGCTCGATGGTTAAAACTTGGCCATCATTTACAAAAACAAATCCCTGTAATGTAATATCATCTCCTTTTTTCCATGTTACAGTACCTGTACCACTGCCATTATCCGTAATTACTGTGGCATCTACAGGTAAATTATAATCGCTTTTTCTACAAGATTGTGAAAAAATAAGGAGACTTATAATAAGTATTATTGTGAAGTTCTTTTGCATCTTACAAGGGGTTTAAAAGTTTAACTCAATATTAAAATACAAATAATGGGAATCGGCTGCATTCTCAGCGTAGGCAATGAAATCTTGATAGTTCAGAGCCATTTTTACGTTCTTGATGGGCTGATATTCTATCCCTGATGTTATGCTGCTACCGTCTTTTGCTAAGTTCCATGGAATATCATCTCCTCCAAGGATGTTAGAGTAAAGGTAGTCGTAACGGGCGAAAAACTTAACTTTATTGACCAGTTTCACTGTAGAGTAAAATGAGAGGCCGTATCGGTCATGGTTTTCAACATGAGATGTGTTGGCTTGGTAGTTAAATTCGTTTCCTAAGGTGAAATACTTTGTTGTTAAACCAATAAAAGCATTTGCTGAATATTGGGTGATGTCTTCAGATTGATAGGCATCTACATATCCTCTAATTACTAAGGCATCTATAGGTTTGTAGGTTAGTCCAAAGGAGCCTTTGAAATATTCATCTTGCTGTATGTTGGAATAGCCTTCACCATTGGTGAATGAGATATCTGTGGATAATTGCTCGCTTATTTTATAGGAAGCAAAAATACCCAGGTCGGCACTGGAGCCAAATTTGTTTTTATCTTGGAAACTTTGTTGAATATATCGGTATCCCCAAAACTTTTCCTGAACTTTAAATTGGAAAGCATCTGCAATACCAAATTGAATCTTTAAACCTTTGTACTTGTATTGAACAAAAGCATTTTTAAAATAAGCAAAACGTTTCTTTGCAGCATAATCTTGAATATCGTTTTGGTTTCCAATATCCAATTTAATATTTCCAGAAAAATGCTCATCAATATCAGCCTTATAGCCAAAGTATGCTCTTTTTACTTCAAAAGCTTTGTCTTCAGTATCTCCTAGGCCATAATGTACATTAGTAAAAACCTTTCCGTATACTCTTCCAACTTCGTACCATGCCTTTTCTTTTGTCTCTTGGGCTAGCAATCCTAATGGCATGATTGCTAACAAAATAATAAGTTTTAGACTCTTCATTTAGTTTTGATTTTAAAAAATGCAAGTATAGTGATATTGTAATTATTATTAAATGAACAATTATTTAATGTGAAGAGATCATTAATTGGGGGAATTGATAGAGGATTTGATTTGTATACCTTTTCGTAAAGCTTATATAGATGTGATAATGAGTGGTATGTGCTTTTGTTTCGAAATGGTAGATTAAAGAGTATTTTCATTAATTAGTGCTTCGATCCAAGAAAAACACTCAAAAATCACATCGATTTCCAATTATTAAGTTTAGGTTAATTTTATATTAATTTATCTCTTTAGAAGGAGAATTCAACAATCTGAAGTCGGTTATCAATTTCCTTAATAGGGTTACCCATTTAGTTCACAAATAGTTGTATATGAGTATATTATTTTGTAAATTGTATTCAAATTCAGGAACGATGAGGATACTAAAAAACATTGATAGACAGACGTTTAAAGAAAGATTTACAACAAAAGAAG
>NZ_JABKBZ010000165.1:0-3025 GCF_013166635.1 Lentimicrobium sp. S6
CTTCTTTTGTTGTAAATCTTTCTTTAAACGTCTGTCTATCAATGTTTTTTAGTATCCTCATCGTTCCTGAATTTGAATACAATTTACAAAATAATATACTCATATACAACTATTTGTGAACTAAATGGGTAACCCTATTAATAATTATTAAATCCATTTCTTCAAAACATTTCTCAAGGCTAACTTTAACTCCTATTTTAGGATAGATATACTCTAATAAAATAATAATAATTTTTAAATGTTTGAAACTATGAAAAAAAAATTACTGTTTAGTTTAGCTTTAAGCCTTTCATTTGCTGCTATGGCCGATTGAAAAAAGGGTGATAGACCCAAAGACGAAATAGATCCCCGAAGTAAAAACGATTTACAGATGACTCCAGTACAAGTAAACCCTAGTATTACAGCTAATTATGATTTCAAAGGTGTACAAGCTGTTGAGCGAGTATATATAGGAAATTCTGCAAATATTTGGTCGGTTCTACTTGAAGAGCAAAGATATCTAGATTATAATACAGAAATAGGTACCTATGCCTTTACCTTTAGAACAGATCCAGCAACTTATCCTGAAGCTCTAAATAGTGGTAACATTATTACTGCTACTTCTACAGATGGTGCTAATACGTGGGATAATACATGGATGATGCAAACAGAATATGCTTGTAGATATCCCTCAGTTGTTATTTATAATCCAGAAGGAAATACAGATCCTGATGAGGCGTATATTGTTTCATGTGGTCCTAATAGCAATGATGGTTGGCATGAAAATTTCCGTGCTACTTCAAAGGTAAATGGAGATGACTTAGTTCAAGAAGTTATTCCCGTAGACCCGAATTGGTCTGGTAGTCAGATGCTTCGTAATGGTTTGTAAGTATGTTCCGATGGAATGGCTCACGTAATAGAGAGAAGATATCAGGTAGATGATGAAGGTTATTCAACAGAGTTCAATATTGCTGCTTGGTATGCGGAATTTAACGGTTCTGGTTTTGATTGGGATCTTACTGAGATTCCTGTTGATCTAGCTATGAGAACAGGAGGAGATCACCCAGGAACTACAAAGAATAAGTGGACATTTGGTAATGCTTGGTCAAATAATGGTTCTGTGGGTTATACATGGATGATTGGTGTTGATGCAAATTTAGATGACGAAGGAGGATACTCTCCTATTGTGTTTAAGACAGAAAATCAAGGTCAAGATTGGGAACAAATAGAAATTGACTTAGCCGATAACGAAGTAATGAGTGAATATCTTTGGGCTACTGGTGGTTTTGAAGGACCTATGTGGCCTAATGTTAGCGAACTTGATGGGGTTGCTGATAATGAAGGTAAGTTACAGTTATTCGTAAAAGCTACTGGTACTTTCTCTTCACATACCGATTCTGTGGGGTGGACTTATAGCAATAACCTAGATTATATTTTTAACTTAGACATTAATATGAATGGTGTTCAGAATGTATATTTTGTAGATTCACTTCTTGCTGAAGATTTAGGTGATGAATCTACTTATGGTTTTGGTACAGAATCATGGGGCTCTAGACTTCGTGCAACAAGAACTGAAGATGGTACAGCCGTATTTGCTGTTTGGTGTGATACTGAAAACCCAGAAGATTTCGAAGGTGGAAATGGGGCTCCTAATATTAAAGCTGGTGGTAGGTTTGTTAATGGTGGCGATTTCACAGACTTTCCGGTAACTAATTTCACATCCGATGATTTATATGCTGGATTTTACTTTTATCATAATGTTGGGCAAATTAGTATAATAGAAGATAATTTTGTTCATATTCCTGTTGTTACCTCTGTAACTTCTGCTGAATTTAATGCAGGTAATGAATCTGATCCCGTTACTCATAGCTATGTAAAGGGAGTGAAATTTCCTTGGACTGTTGGTTTAAATAAATTAGAAGCTGTTTCTAATATTGCAGTTAGTCAAAATAGCCCAAATCCATTTACTGATGCAACAACTATTGAATTAACAAGTGCTGTTTCTGCTCCTGTTCTCATTGAAGTGAGTAACTTAATGGGACAAACTGTTTATACCTTGAATCCTGGAATTATCAATAATACAATGAAAATAGAATTACCTGCAAGAGACCTACAGTCGGGTGTTTATTTCTACACAGTGACCATTGCCAACGAAAGTGTTTCTAAGAAAATGATTGTGGAATAGTCAATTCATATTTTTAATGATTTTTAGCACTAGTGTCCAGTAAAAGTCAGCTTTAGGATCTTGAAAACCTTGTAAATACTATATCTAAGGTAAGAATATAGACGGTGACGATTTGAATCAACTATGTTTGTGATTATAAATTATTCATTATGAACACAGGCAAGTATGTTTTCGCTCAATTGATTTCTTTTTTACCACAACGAGTTTTTGATAGTTTTGTCTCCAAATATCATGGCAATAAATACGTCAAACATTTTTCCTGTTGGAACCAACTGCTTTGTATGGTTTTTGGTCAACTTACTAATCGAAATAGTCTTCGAGATTTGACAGTTATAATTAATGCCCATAGTTCAAAATCGTATCATTTGGGATTCGGTATATCTGTTTCAAAAAGTAATTTATCGAAGGCCAATAGCAAGAGAAATTCAAAAATATTTGAAGAGTTTGCTTATTACTTAATTGATATAGCTCAAAAAAAAATTAAAGAATGAAGACTTTGAGATTAAAGGCAAAATATATGCTTTTGATTCATCTACAATAGATTTGTGTCTTAGTGTATTCTGGTGGTCTAAATTCCGTAAAAATAAAGGTGGAATAAAGCTCCATACTCTTTATGATATCACGGCTAAAATCCCTGTATTTATTCATATAACAGAAGCAACAATACATGATGTAAATGCAATGGATGTTATTCCATATGAAGTTGGTGCTTATTATGTTTTTGATCGAGGTTTTGTCGACTTCACGCGTCTATATCAGATAACCAAACTTTCATCATATTTTGTAATACGAGCAAAATCAAATTTAAAATTTAGTCGAATATATTCGAACAAAGCAGATAAGGGCAATGGAGTAAAAATA
>NZ_JABKBZ010000166.1:0-2958 GCF_013166635.1 Lentimicrobium sp. S6
TGGTGTTGATTTTCAGAAAATTGCACATGAGTTAATCAACAATAGTGAAAATTTTCTGTTTTTTAGAGAAAAAGAACCTATTCTAATTCAGCTTGATAAGGCAGTCTGATTTGGTGCGAAACTTCAGTTATTAATAAGAAAAGAAGAACACAATACTTCAATAATGGGGAAATACAAAATTAGCCGAGAGGGCAGGAATCGAACCTGCCACAGCCGGTTTTATCCGTCTGCTACCGGTGTTGAAGACCGGGTGAAACACCAGTTCCGTCCCCTCTGTATAATCAAGACATCAATAATACAATTTTTTTTGGCTAGGGTTGTCTACTTTGTGAAATATTTTAGAAAGTATTAGAAAATCATAAAAACAGAGCCTTGTATATGAGCACGTTACCATTTTGCCTGATTAATAAGTAGATTTAAACTCTAATTAAGAATTACTCCAAGAAAAAAAGAAAATAAAAATTAAAAAAGCCTCCCTTAAGCTGAATATGGATTTAAAAAGTCAAGCTTAGGGTCCTGATTTGAGCCTTTATCACTTTTTTTTTGATAAATATTGCCAATCCAAATCACAAGCTACTTATTTACAATTCTCTAGGAAGTATCATGCATGAAGAGGATATCAAGAATATCGAAACTTATATTGACATTAGTGATTTTGCCTTTGGAATCTATATGATTAAATTAATTCATCCACAGAAAAAATGGATAGAAAGCAGAAAACTAATCATTGATTAATAAAACAGCTAAGGCCATTAAAAAAATTCGTATCTATGCTAGCTTATTGAAACCAAGTAAACATAGAAATGGAAAATTCTACTGAAAAGAAAAAAGCTGAATTCCCAAGAAGCTTTTGGACCGCTAACTTAACTGAGTTATTTGAAAGAGGTGCCTATTATGCCATGGCCAGTTTCGTGGTCTTATATCTAGGTCAATTAGGTTTGGGAGATTATTGGCCCAGTAATTTAAATGGTATCTTGTGGACTTTAGTATTTTTCTTGCCAATTCTTTCTGGGACCATTGCCGATCAAATTGGCTTTAAAAAATCCATGCTCATCGCTTTTGTACTTTTAGCTGCGGGTTACTTTACCATGGGATACCCAGTTTGGTTCGGAAATCAAACACTAAACCCTGTCATAGGTAGTGAAATGACTGCCGGAATTGGAGTACTCCTCCCCATTATTCTGGCCATTACTTTTATTGGAATTGGTGGTTCTATTATCAAGCCTTGTATAGCAGGAACGGTACAGAAAACCGCTGGAGCCAATATTACTCTTGGTTTCGGAATCTTCTATATGATTATTAATATTGGTTCGCTACTGGGTAGGGGTGTCAGCTATATTGTGAGAACAGAATATGACTTGAGTTATATTTTTGCGGTTTCTGTATTCTTCTCTATCGTAGCCTTTTTTGCCGTTTTATTTTTCTATACCGAGCCAGAATCTGATATAACAGAAAAAAAACCTAAAAAATCCATCCTCAGGATTTTAGCCGACATGGTATTGGTTCTTAAGAATTCCAGGTTTGCTTTATTTATGATAGTTTCCAGTGGATTCTTCTTTATCTATGCTCAAGTTTATAATGTACTTCCACTTTATCTACAAAAAGTGGTAGAACTGAACCCAGCAGTGGATTTAGTCACCATGGCCAATCCATTTGTAATTGTATTCTTCCAATTACTCATCACTAAGAAATTCGGTAAGATGAAGCCCATCCAATCTATTATTGTGGGTATTATCATTATTGGAGTTTCCATGAGTATCAATTTGATACCCATATTTATGAATGGAGGAGTAAGAGCACTTACCTTTGGAGAATATATTCCACTAGGAACCTTATTCATCACGCTTACAGTGGGATTAATTGCTTTTGGAGAATTGTTTACATCCGCCAGAACTTATGAATATATTGGAGCCCTAGCACCCAAAGGACAAGAGGGATTATTCTTAGGATATGCCAACCTTCCATTGGCCATTGGAGCTTTAATTGGCGGGCCTGCTGGAGCATTTATTTTCCATGAAATTATGTGTAAAAATGCCACTCCACTAGAATCAGGACTATTAGACTTAGACCCTTTCTGGAATTCGATGGGTTGGATATTATTAATGGCTATTGGCTTTGTTTCTGCACTTTCTATGTGGCTTTATAATCGTTGGTTAAAGAATAATCCGATATAAATAAACTACATTTGCACAACCGTTTTAATAACACCTATGAAAAGCATTAATAACTTAATATTCGGTATATTAGCTTTAGTTTTTCTCTCATCATGTTCCTCGAGCAATCTACTTGATTATTCAACGACCTGTCTTTGTAAGGTGACGGAAAACTTTTCTGCAAGCACTGATGAAGAAGATAATTCAACCAAAGAATTTATTTTTACGAACAGTCCACTTTTCAAACTTGGGGTTCTAAAGTACGATTTCGCACTTAATATGGCTATTTTAATAAATCAAGATATTAAAATTGATTCCTTAACAACCCTAAAGATCACTGTAGATAAGGGCAACTCAAATATAAAATCGTATAAGTTTTATTCTTCTGAACTTAAAAATATGACTCCTAAACATACCGAAATTCACAATATCATCAGTTCGTTTGTTGAAAATACTTATACTGGAGATTTTCATAAGTGTAAAGAAAACTTAGGGTTTGATATAGAAGATGAAAAGCTTAACTCTATAATGACCAAAATAAAAAAAGGACTTAATCATGAATATGTCCAAACTAAAATGATTAGCTTCAAGAAAACCAGAGAGAATATATATCACATATATGGAGGAATTTTGACAAGCGATGAAACACTTGATTTATTTAAAATGCAATTTAAGGAATAGGGTTACCCATTTAAGTCTCGTGTAATTTAATCGAAGCGTAAGCAATCGGTTTATGCTCTACGCATCTCTGAATGATTTTATCTAAAATTGATTGGCGATGATTCCTTCTGTTAAATCTAAAGAA
>NZ_JABKBZ010000167.1:0-2925 GCF_013166635.1 Lentimicrobium sp. S6
TAATTTCGGTAAGCGATACGGGGATTGGAATACCTAAAGATAGAATTGAAAAACTCTTCACTCTTAGCGAAAGCTATTCAACCAAAGGAACAAATAACGAAGAAGGTACCGGGCTTGGGCTTATCCTTTGTAAGGAATTTGTCGAAAAAAATGGTGGCAAAATCTGGGTTGAAAGTAAATTAGGAGTAGGCAGTAAGTTTATTTTTACTTTGCCAACAGAATCGCCAAATAAAGAATAAAACAAATAAATTATAATTTGATTGAGCATTATTATGAAAACAAAAATTAAAAATGTAAAAAATTTAGCCAAATATACTTGGATAATTTCAATCCTTTGGTTAGTTATCATCTTAACTTCGTTTTTCTGGAATGTTTTTACAAGTAATAACCATTCTGTAGAACTTGCAAAAATTGAAGCACGTGCAAATTTTAATAAAGATTTTGCAATTCGTCTTTGGGCTACAAAACATGGTGGTGTTTACGTTCCTAAAAATGAAAGGACACCGTCAAATCCAAGTTTATCACACATTCCGGATAGAGAAATTACTAAACCCAATGGTGATACGCTTACACTTATGAATCCAGCTTATATGATAAGGCAAATGTTTGACGAATTCCCTAAAGAATATGGTGTAGTTGGGCGAATTGTTAGCCTTAAACCACTCAATCCAAATAACGCACCCGATGATTGGGAAAGAGAGGCTTTGTTAAGTTTTGAAAGTGGTAAGAAAGAGGTTTTTGAAGTAGCCAACATAAATGGACCTCAATATTTAAGACTAATGCAGCCAATGGTAACCACAGAAGGATGTCTTAAATGTCATGCGTTTCAAGGTTATAAAGTTGGTGATATTCGCGGAGGGGTTGGTGTTTCGGTTCCAATGAGTACATACATTGAGTATGCTGATAGCGAGACGCTTCAGTTAGGATTTGGGTATTCTTTAATTTTGCTTTTTGGGTTTGTGGGAATTGGGTTTGGTTTTAGATTATTAGGAAAAAAGATTATTGAACAAGAAAGAGCAGAACTTGTTATTAAAGAATCAGAGATAAAGTTCCGTACGGTTGCAGATTACACCTACGATTGGGAATATTGGCAAAACCCGGATAAATCATTTGAATATATTTCACCCGCTTGTGAACGTATTACGGGATATTCGGTTGATGAATTTATAACCAACCCTAAACTCTTAGAAAATTTAATATTTGATGAAGATAAAGATATTTGGAATACTCATTTGCATGAGCATGAAAAACAAGCATTAAGAGAAATTCAAGTTCGTATAAAGCGAAAGGATGGTGAAATAGTTTGGATTGAACATTCTTGCAGACCGGTAACAAATGACGAAGGTGATTTCTTAGGTTATCGAGCCAGTAACCGAGATGTTACTGAACGAAAACAGATGGAGGAAAATCTTGCTCGTGCTGAAGAATATTACAGAGGATTAACCGAAGTATCCCCTGCTGGAATATGGGTCACAGATGCAGAGGGAAACAACACTTACGTAAGCCCCCGCTGGACAGAAATAACAGGAATCAACAGTGAGGATGCGAAAGGTCCGGGCTGGTCGAAAGGAATCCATCCTGAAGACAAGGCAACTGTTTTTGAAGAGTGGTTAGAAGCTGCATCGAATGATATGAATTACAAGTCAGAATTTCGTTTCATGAGACCTGGTAATGAAATCAAATGGGTGCTCTGCATTGCTACCCCGCAAAAAGAAGACGGCAAACTTACCCGCTGGATTGGTACTATAACAGACATCACCGAGCGTAAACAAGCAGAAGAAGAATCGAAAGAAAAAGATGAAAGAATTAAATTAGCTTTGGAAGGGACAAGTGCGGGTATTTGGGATTGGAATATTCAAACCGGTGAAACAGTTTTTAACGAACGGTGGGCTGAAATAATTGGATATTCTTTAGAAGAAATTTCACCAGTTAGCATTGAAACTTGGATGAAATATGCACATCCGGACGATTCAAAAAAATCTGAGGAGCTATTAGAAAAACACTTCAAAGGTGAAACAGATTATTACGAATTTGAATCACGCATGAAACATAAAAACAGCAAGTGGATTTGGGTAATAGATAGAGGCAAAGTTGTTGAATGGGATAAAGATGGGAAACCGCTTAGAATGACTGGAACTCATGCTGACATCTCCGAGCGCAAGCAGGCCGAACAAACCCTAAAAGAGAGTGAACAAAAACTAAGAGAAATCAACGCCGAGAAAGACAAATTCTTCTCTATCATAGCCCACGACCTCAAAAGTCCTTTCAATGGTATTATGGGTTTTAGCCAATTGCTTATTGAACAGGTTCAGAAAGAGGATTACGATGGTATTGAGAAATATGCCGGAATTATCCTCGATTCATCACAGCGGGCAGTTGATTTGTTGATGAACCTGATGGAATGGGCACGATCGCAAACCGGACGTATGGAATTTACACCGGAGTATTTGAAAATAGCAGACCTTTGCAACGAAACAGTAGATTTGCTTAGACCAATAGCCGGACAAAAATACATCACTATAAAAAAGGAAATTCCTAACAAAGCGATTGCTTTTGCCGATAAGGCCATGATAAGTACAGTAATTAGAAACTTGGTTTCAAACGCTATAAAGTTTACCCAATCAGGTGGTGAAATCGTAGTGTCGGCTCACGAAAAGTCAGGAGAATTAATTATTTCGGTAAGCGATACGGGGGTTGGAATACCCAAAGACAGGCTTGAAAAACTCTTCATTCTTAGCGAAAGCTACTCAACCAGTGGAACAAACAATGAAAAAGGTACCGGGCTTGGGCTTATCCTTTGTAAGGAATTTATCGAAAAAAATGGTGGAAGAATTTGGGTTGAAAGTGATCCGGATAGAAAATCGGGAGCAGGAGGTTCAATATTTTATTTTACCATTCCTACAAAACCTCTGTAATGAAAGTTAG
>NZ_JABKBZ010000168.1:0-2821 GCF_013166635.1 Lentimicrobium sp. S6
TCCGTATCCTTTTGCATCAGGTAATACAGATACTCTTCCAGCTCATCCATGTCTATATGCAGCGGGTTTTTCATGTAATAAAGTGCCAGTTTAGCTATTTGGCGTAAATAATTTTCGTGTGTAGACTTTGATCGTCCATTAATAATAAGTTTACGTTTGAACTCTTCTCCCATAGCTCTAAAGCCATCAACTTTGTTGCAGGCTTCAGAATAAATAGTAATTTTACTCATGATTTAATTTTATTAAATTATTAAACATGAGATTTATACGTATTCAATACGAATTTAAATCGAAAGCTACCTCCCTTTGGGGAGGTTTAGTTCAACACACAATATAGCCAATAAGGGTTTCAGTAGTATACGAAGGGTTGTAGCCCGCTTCAACTTTTCGTGTAACCTGATAGGAAATCGCCCGCAATCCCTTACTGGCCATATTGTCAACCGTTGTAGGGCATATTGAGAAACTCATATTAAATAAATAACGAGAAAATATTGACAAGACATTTGGATGAAATATGAGATTCAACAAATTATTTTTGAATAACATAGACTAATTACTAGATTAATCTCAAATAGATTAAAATGACAAAATATTTAACAATACTACTAATTGTATTTTTATCATCATGCTGTGGAACGCATACCGAAATAAAATATAAATATGCAGACATAACAATAAAAAGGATTGATGAATGTGGAAAAACCACCTTTTATTATCAAAAGGGACAAGAACAAATATCAGGTAGAATTAGGGCTGAATATTCTGGAATTAATGATGGGTTCAAAGGATATTTAGAATTTAACGAAAATGGTAGAGTTTCATTACTTTCTGGAGATGGATATTTCCAAACAAGTACGGACTTGGACACAACACGATTTAATTATAAAAGAATATATGAATACAGTAGACCTGAGTTAAGTGAGAATGTTTGTCAAATTATGCTTTCGACAAAATATGAGAAAGAACGAAATCTTGAGTTTGAATCAGGAATACAAGTTGAATACAATATTGATGAAAATGATTGGTGGTAGAAAAATACGCCCTACAACAATGCATCATACTTTATGGCGGGTTACGTTATGAAAATGAGTATTTTAGTTTTAAATAATAATCAGTGTGGACAGGAAGATTTGTCTTCTAAAGTCCGCCACAAAGCATATGCTTCCCGTTATGCGCAATTTAAATTTAAACACAAATGAATACAGAAATTAAACTAAATACTAAAGAATTATCGGAATTAACAGAGAATGTTGATTGGTTTGATATTGATTTAGTTATTGATTTCTGTGAACAAAATGTTGATGTTTTATCAGATTTTAAAAATTTAGAGGACGAAGATAAAATTATTGACTTAATTAATATTAAGTGTTTTAATATTAATTGTTTAATAGCTAAAGGGAAATATAAAAAGGCTCTTATTCTGGTTTCAGATATAGATATTTTAAATCAAAAAATAAAACACGAACAAGACTTTTTCAATAAATTTGAAGAAATAAAAGAATTCCAACTTGGAGTAATACAAGGAAAGTTAAAAAATTATGGCGAATCTGCTGATATCTACAAAAGACTTATAGAAATTGACCCTGAAAATGACGATTATATAGATGGTTATATCACCATGAATGAAAAAAGGTTGTATAAACAAACGATTTATATGGCTTTTATTGGAGGTGTAATTCTTATTGGTGATATTGTTCTTGAAATAATATTTGGTTATAGAATGAATAGATATATTTTCATGGCGGGTTTTTTATTGGTATTTATATATTTAGTTTTTCCGTATTTACACAAAATGTGGCTTAAGTCAAGAAAATAATGAAAAACAAACTTACCGAAACATATAAGTTTAGAATTAATTTCACCTGGCTTTTTGATTTAGCAATTGGAGCAGTATTCATATTTCTTGGTTATATTTTTGTTTCAGATTTTTCTGAATCTAATCTGTTTTTCATAATCTTTGGATTTATTCTAATCTTAATAGGACTTGTATCAATCATCCTCTTTTTAAATTATCTAAACCATAGTCTAAAATACAATATACTCGTTGACTTTGAAAAGGAAGTTTATTTGATAAAAACGAAAGCGAAACATGATTTGGTGAATTTTAATGAAATTGAATATATGGAAATACATGATTTAATAGAAATTGGAAATTTTGCCTACAGTTATAATTACGCAAAGTTTTTCACATCAAGAGGTAAAGTATTTGTCGCTAATAATTTAATGACTAACAATTATTTTGCTCCATATGGAATAAAACCTATGATTTTTAACAAACTGATTCCTATAATAAACTTAAACGCAAAAAGGCAGGAACTACCAAAATCTAAATATGATGAGTACTTAATTCGATATTCAGAATACTCAAATAAGAAATTAGAAGATATTATTAATGCAGAAAACGAATATAGAAAAATAGCTCTAAAAGCAGCAAAAAAAACATTAAGCAAAAGAAAAAAAGCGCATAACAAAAAACATAATGCATTTGGAAATTAGAGTAATAAATGACGATATTAGCTATAAATAAAGTGAGTTGTAGTTTGGAAAGGAAACGTTTCAAAAATCCAAACGCACCATGTTCCAAACGTTACCAAGCATTTAAATTCAAAGGACAAAGCATTTGGTAGGGAAAAAAGTTCTTTCTTTAATTAAGGAAACGAAAACGAATTCGGGCATTTTTAGCCAATAAGAATGAATGAGTTGAAAGATGAAGTTGCTCGGTTCCAGACGCGGGCCTTTTAAGTCCTGCCTATCTTGATTTTTAAAAAAGGCAAAGCGTGTGAATAACAAAACGACTTTGACTTGGTTTCAGTCGTGGGAA
>NZ_JABKBZ010000169.1:0-2772 GCF_013166635.1 Lentimicrobium sp. S6
TGCGGAATCTTTCAATGCTAAAATAAAGCTTTTTAGATCTAACCTCAGAGGCGTTACGGATGTATCGTTTTTCCTCTTTAGATTATCAAAGCTTTTTTCGTAGTCCCCATAAAAATTAACTTGACCCGGAATTTGCCTGAACAAAAAAACCTTGTCCTGCGGGAATTATCCCATCGGTAAGACTTCCTTCACCTATGGAATTTCTACTGATATAGTTTCCATGATCCCATATGTATGCGATTCCTGTGGTTTGGTCTTTTATCCAACTTCCAATGTCCCAGTCCAGTGAGCTCGGGTAAAGATTTCCAATAAAGTTAAACCCCCTGTCAGGTCCTGAATAATCTAGAGTTAAATTCACATCTCCAGATTTAAGTTTACCAGTATAATCAATTGTTTCATCTGATTTTTCATTTGCAAACCAAGTGGCATATCCCTGCCCAATACTTAATGATGTGTATAGGTCTGAAATATAAACCCAGTCATCTAAAACTTCATCCCAACGCTTGAGCCAAGAAGTGGTAGAAGCTGGGAAATAAAAGTCATTCACAGTGGCAGAAGATACGGGAGGAGAAACCAAATGCCATTGTCCAGCACTAATATAGGTTTCAACATGTGCAGAGATATTCCAAGTATTTGATATTAATGAAGCTGTATTATTTGCATCTGAATTTAGTATTAGACCAGCTATACCTGCATTATTGATAAGACTATCGCTTACTGTAAGTTGTGCTGTGGGATTACAATTTAAAGCACCTGAGGACATGATACTTACCGATGCCACTTCTTTCTGAGAATCAAGAGTAAGCATATTTTCTATCTGGACTTTTAGCCATGCTGAGTCAGGGTAGTTTTGACCGGTCAGCCAGGTATCATTGTCATTCCAATTGCCATCCTGAGCACTGATAAAAGGAAGCGGAGCCGTTGAACTTTCCCAATTAGAGTTTGACATGTTATTGAGTTGACCATCATTTCCTCCCACAAGATCGGGGAGGCTATCTCCCTGGAATTCGTTAAATTGCCAATATCCGATTAAGCCCTGTTCTAGACCACTAAGCGTGCTACACATATTTGCGCGAATTTCTTGCTGACTTCTAACTTTATTCCAAATACGTAATTCATCCACTTGCCCAAGAAATGGGGATTCCGATTCGTTGGAAGCTAATATTAAATGGTTGGTATTCGAGCTTATATCGCCCTGAAAAGATTCTGTTCTAACATTATATCCATTAACAAATGCTTTTAACTCGCCTGAAGCTGCATAAGTAAATGCAATATGATACCATTGATTATAATTCATATCATATTGAAACTCCCACCATCCGGTATTTAAGGCCGGAAGCTTAAGCTGTATTCCTTTGCCAGAGATGGATTCGAATTCATCGTCCCATTCAAAGAAATAATTGTCGCCTTTGCAAAGAATTCTTCGGTTTTCATTGAGTTCATCGGCCTTTATCCAAGCTTCAATAGTTAAATTATTTTCTATATCCAGAATGGAACTATTCCCAAAATCTGAGTGGTCGTCAATGCCATCAAAAAACAAAGTATTCCCTACATAATCGTCGGGTAAATAGCGACGGCAAAGAGCAAACTGACCATCATTTGAAATATGCTGAAACTCTACTGTTTTATTCGCTACATCTACACTATTGGCATATTTGCTATAATCCCAATAGCTATATGAATTTTCTTCTCGTTTATAAAGTTTTATTTGTTTAGGTATTTGGGCATCTTCTTCTGTTAAGATATCTTCTACAGTATAGCTTAGGTCTGCATCAAAATCACCACTACCATATCTCTCCATTATCCAGTATTGATTATCGAAAAGATTTGGATTCTGATTTGGCGCTCCATTAATTCGGCTAACAACTACTGATGCCGAAGAATGGGAAGTATAATTTGCTGAGATACCTGTACCAGTGAAGTCCACAATCCCTTCGGTTTCTGTTTTGCTAATACTTAGCCCATTTCCAACGGGCGCGCTTGAATTGATCCAGGCATCTGTAGTATTCATATTGGTAAGCGTTCCATCGTTTCCTCCAAATAGATCATTAGCCAATATACCTGTTCCTTCATTAAATGGCAGGTATGTTGTAATATTGGCATCTCCCACAGAAGAAGTAAGGTGTTTGTTTTCTCTTATCTGAGATAAGGTTTGTGCTGTACTCCATACTCGAAATTCGTCTATTTCTCCTTTGAATAATTCGCCTATTTTCACCTTGGAGGAAGAACTTGTGATTGCAGATGCGGATTTTGAGGAGCCTGCTATGCCATTCACATAAATGATAGTGTTTTCGCTTCCTGTAGTTTGGTCTATTACCCCAACTAAGTGGATCCATTCTCCAATAACCAAGTCTGTGTCTAATTGCAAGGATGAGAAAATAGAGTTGTTATTAATTCCGAATTCAAATACATAAAAAACAGGAGTAGCAAATATTTTCAATTGCCACTCTTCTCCCTTTTGTGCAATGGTATGATAACCTTCGCCCATACTATCGGGCTTCATCCAAATTTCAATAGAAAAGGATGCGTCAAAACCAAAATTAGTATTATTAGCTAATTCTACATAGTCATCCACACCATCAAATAGAAGTGCATAAGCTCTTTCTGTTTTTGAGCCTTTATCATATTCGTTGTTTTCATTAATAAAGACCGTTGCATAACGTAAGGATTCCTTAAATGGACAGTTTTTTTAGCTTTTTATCTATTATTTGTATTTCTAACGTGTTATATACTCTTGTTTTTCGATCATTTCCCCTTTAATTTTTACTATTA
>NZ_JABKBZ010000016.1:0-77929 GCF_013166635.1 Lentimicrobium sp. S6
ATAATATGGGTGCTTTATATTATAATAAAGGTGTTGAGATTTCTGTGAAAGCTAATGATTTACCTTATGATGCTGAAGAGGAATTCAATAGGTTAAAAGAAGAAGCCAGCAAAGAATTTTTACTTGCTCAGCCATATTTTGAGAAAGCATTAGAAATTATGCCAGACGACCAGGGATTAGTTAAATCCTTAATGCAGATTTACAATTCAACAAATCAGTCGGATAAAGTTGCTGAATTAAAAAATAGATAATTTTTCTTTAGATAGTTGATTAAAAAGCAATTCTCGTTTGAGAATTGCTTTTTTTATGTCTATACCATAATTTAACTAGATAGCATACTCAGAAGGAATGAAGTGGTATTTATAAGATACATACTGTAGAATTGAAGAATGGTAAATGTATAATTTTCTATTATAAGATGATATCATATATAATTCCACTAAATATGCTGCATAGGGTAGTTTATTTGTTTTATATTTAACATAATAATATGGGTGCTTTATATTATAATAAAGGTGTTGAGATTTCTGTGAAAGCTAATGATTTACCTTATGATGCTGAAGAGGAATTCAATAGGTTAAAAGAAGAAGCCAGCAAAGAATTTTTACTTGCTCAGCCATATTTTGAGAAAGCATTAGAAATTATGCCAGACGACCAGGGATTAGTTAAATCCTTAATGCAGATTTACAATTCAACAAATCAGTCGGATAAAGTTGCTGAATTAAAAAATAGATAATTTTTCTTTAGATAGTTGATTAAAAAGCAATTCTCGTTTGAGAATTGCTTTTTTTATGTCTATACCATACATATATAATTCCACTAAATATGCTGCATAGGGTAGTTTATTTGTTTTATATTTAACATAATATTAATTATGTGCCTTTTTATGATCTTAATAAACAAAACCATTCTAGAGATCCCATTAAAATTTGTAATTATATTTTATAATGACAACAAAAATGTAAAATAATTAAGAGCGTTTTAAATGGAACTTGGCAAGATTTAATATTCTTTGACAAGAGTCTAAATACAAGCTAAGGAAGAAATATAGAGAAATGGCGAGCTGATTGGTTTACAAATAAAATCAAGAAACTTCAGGGCACAAAAAAAGCCAATCAAAATGACCAGCTAATTCTTTTTATTAAAAGAAGACTACTACAGAATAGATACATTTACTGCATTTAAACCTTTTTTACCTTCTTCTACTTCGTAGCTGACTTTGTCACCTTCATTAATTTCGTCGATTAAACCATTTGCATGTACAAAAACATCTTTGCCACCTTCGTCAGGTGTAATGAATCCATATCCTTTAGAATCGTTGAAAAACTTAACTGTTCCGTTACTCATAATACTTATATTTAAAAATTTGATGCAAAGATAATATAATGCAGCTTACAAGAACAATTTATTTTCATTTATTTTATTATTTCTTGTGTTTTTTAATACTTCTTTCAATAATCACATTTTCAATAAACTAAGTTAATACTTATTCGTCTAATTTGTCTCAATTAATTTTTTATTAAAGAAATTTCAATTTCTTTTTCACAAATTTCATCTTTTTTAGCCTCTATCCTCTTGACATTTAAAAAATTTTCATTTTGTAAAAAGTAGGTTATTGACTGGCTTTTTTTATGAGTATTTCTTCTAAAACCTTAAGTGAGTTTTAGGTATTCAACAAAAAAAATGCCATCGGACTAAAAGCTAAATGGCATCCTATTAGAACATGTATGAATTTGAAATCCTCTATATTATTCTTCTTTATTATCGACTGCTTTTTTTACGGTTTTTTTAGACGTAGTGGGCTTCATTTCAACAACTGCCTTCTTCTCTGTTATGACTTTTTTTACAGCTTCTTTTTTTTCTACTGCTTTTTTAGGGGGGGCTTTCTTTGGTTTATCAACTATCACTTCTTCTTCCACCACTTTTTTAATAGGCTTTTTAGGAGCAATAATTTTATTTTTGACTTTTTTAAGTCTTTTTTTTCCGTAAGAGTTTTTATTGATCTTACCACGTTTGGTCTTTTTATCTCCTTTACCCATAGTTTTTATAGTTTAATTTAATTTACTGATGGGTAAAATTAACAAAAATGCTCAATAAATCAAAGTGTTAAGAAAAAATACATTGAGGTACCAATGAACAATTAAATGATAAACCTATTTCTGAAATGCAGCCAAATGAGTATAAGATTGAGAAAACGATGAATATTTTTCTGCTTATATGTAAAAGAATGAATTAATACTCGAAAATTTAGAATTTAAACAAATAAGAATTAATATCTGCCCCATGTTGCGGAGCTTCTTCTGCCGCCAAAACCACCACTGAAAGAATAACTAAACCCAATACTCATAAATATGTAGGAGTCGTTGGCAGCGCCAATTACTTTAGCATCAATTTCATCACTATTTAAAACGTGATAGTCAACACCAATATGTAAACTGGCTTCTTCTGTCATGTAATATTGAATTCCGAGCCCCATATTCATACTTGTGGCTTTGCCAATAGCAGCGTACCCGACATTATTAATTAAGTTATCTTCTGTTATATCGGTTAAGTATGCACTAAAACGCATCATTCCTAAGCCAGCTTGAGTATAAAAATGCCATTTATCAACACGGTACCTTTTTCCAAGAAGGATTTGATTCATATTCAACCTCAATTTTCCAGCATATTCATAAAAATTGTTTCTGAACATTTGGTCTTTTGTGTAATCACGACTCTGAAGCCTTCCTAGGTTCATCTGTAATACAAAAGTAATTGGACCAAAGCCTTTTGAAAACCATCCTGTTCCCGCAAAACTAAGCGATTGAGGAATAACAAGGAATCTATTATCGTTATGTTCATTTAAATCTCCAATATAAGAAGTGGGCCCCAAGCCTACTCCAATTCCCCATGGACCACTCCAATCGGTACCACGCTGGGCTTCCACAAATTTGGAAGGTGCGAATAGAATAAGTATGCCTACAATATAGAATAATAATTTTTTCACAATTAGGGTGTGGTTATTTATAAGTCATTAATTAAACGCTGTTTGATAAAAATTGTTTCAAAAAAGAGAATTATTTCCTTTTTTTTACACTTTTCAAAACCATAAGATTCATAGAATTCGGTTTAAATCCATGTATATCAGAGCTTATGAATCTTATTACTTCATCATAAAACAGTGGAATGACTGATGCGTTTGCCATTATAATACTATCTAATACTCTGTAGGAATTGAATTTCTCATCAATATTTTGGTCAAAATTAAGCATTTTTAGCTTACGATCGTAGTCACCTAGATGAAAATGAGTATAGTTAGGTCCTTTGGGTGAGAATAATTGGCTATTGAATAATAAAAGATAATTTTCAGCATCTGGGTAATCAGCAATCCAAGAAGCTCTGAAAAGGTTGGTTTTAGAGTTGGCCACCATCTCTCTTAAGGCTGCCCATTGATTGAGCTCAATATGTGTTTCGATTCCATATTGAGACCATTCATGCTGCAAATATTTACAAATATCAACCGATTTACTGGTGGCAGAAATACCAATTGCTGGAAATACTGAAATCCCTAAATCATTTTTGGCTTGCTCAAATAATTCTCGAGCTTTTTGGGGTTGATAATCATAACCCTTGGCCCTAGGGTATTGGTTGGGCCATAATCCAGTTGGGATAAATCCATATTCAGCAGCCTCCCCTATGTTCTTCTGAATGTACTTGAGCATTTTCTTTCTATCGATAGCATAGTTAAGCGCTTTTCTGAAAGCTAAACTTCTGAGAGGAGAGTTTTGCGTAATGGCTAAAGAAGTATCCATAAGAATGCCAATATACTCTGTATTAAGGTAGGGCGTTTTAAGCATTTGAAATTTCCCATGGTATTTGGGATTCAAATCTCCTGTACTTGTTATTAGTTCTTCACTTAATGCAGGAGATATTCCACTAATATAATCTATTTTACCTTGTAGAAAGAATAAAAATTCAGATTGCTTGTCCACCAAGAAGCTCACATTTACTGCATCAAGAATGGGCAGTCCTTCCTCAAAATAATTTTCATTCTTGATCAATACCAATTTCAAGCCCTCCTCCCAATATTTAAACTGGAAGGGACCAGTTCCCACTGGATGGTTCCTAAATTCATCTTGATAATAATCAATAGCTTCAATGGGGATAACACTACAATACTTGGTAGTCAACAGGGAAAGAAATGGTGAATAGGGTTCTTTCAATTTGATTTGTAAAGTAGAATCATTCAGTGCATGGAACCCATTTGAATTCCAAGTTTGGTCTACCTTATCAAAAATCCAGAGCCCTGGTGATGCAACCTTGGGATCCAAGACTCTTGAAAGAGAATATACAAAATCTTCCGCTAACACTCTCCTTCCTTCTATTTGCTCAAAGCATTCATTATCATGAAAATAGACTTCAGTATTCAAATAAAAGGTATAAAGTAAGAAGTCAGAGGAAATATTCCAGCTTTTGGCAATAGAAGGAATGGTCAACAAGTTGGAGTCAAGCTGAACAAGTCCATTATAGATTTGCTCGCAAACATTGATACAGGCTAAGTCTTTTGAGAAAACCGGATCTAAACTTGCAAGCCCATTGGATTCATTATACTTAAATATACTTTTGTTCTCTTCAAGAGGATCTAGTCCGCATGAGACAAAAAAAATCAGGCCTAAAACATATAGGCCTGATTTTAGTTTAAACTTAAGATTTCTAATCCTCATCATCCTCAAGTACAACATGCGCCCAGTTTTGACCTTTGCGAATTCTGTTTAATTGAGTATGAGTAATTCCGAATTCCTTAGCCAATTGATAAAGTCTTACTTTACCACGCTTGATTTTCTTCTTTAAACGTAAAACATCAGCTTCCGTTAATTTAGAATTATTGATTCTACCTTTACGTGCAGCATGAGCAGCCATAACTCTAGGATTAGTCTGGTTATGTTCTGTCATTTGCATTCTGGTTACCCATTTCAGGTTTTTATAATAATTATTCCCTTTTTCGTGATCCAAGTGGATAACAAAATCATAGTCTTCATCAACTTTCTCACAGAAAGCATCAGCCACTAAACGGTGAACAATTTTTTTGATTTTATTATCCCAACCTTCGTTTGATTTAAACCACATGAAATATTTATATCCACGTACTGTAGATTGCTTCATGATTTTAAAATCATCCATTTTGGGGTACCAATGGCGTAGTCTACCATAATTTGAAATTTCATAAATTTCATCTTCCTTTAGCCCTTCGAATTTGAGTCTTTTCCATACCTCAGGACCGTGTTCAAATTTTTCCTCAGTCATAATATAAAATTTTAGTTGTACTTTCGCTTTTAGTAAACGTTTGAGCACAGGGAGAACAGATCTCCGTTTTTTGATGTAAGCACTAACGGAACAAATATAGGTAATATTTTTAAATAAATTATGGATATTAAAGTTAAAACAGCACGGCTGAGTATTTTCTCGAATATTTTCCTAATTATTATTAAGGTTTTTGCTGGGTTTATGAGTGGATCAGTAAGTATTTTGTCTGAAGCTATACATAGTGGAATAGACTTAATTGCCTCAGCTATTGCTTTTTTTGCCGTTAAAATTTCATCAAAAGCACCTGATAAAAGGCATCCTTATGGGCATGGTAAATTTGAAAATATTTCAGGTGTTATAGAAGGATTATTAATATTTATTGCTGCATTCTGGATAATATTTGAAGCGGTACATAAGATAACACAGCCAAGTGAAGTTTCTTATTTTATACTTGCTGGAAGTGTGATGTTAATTTCTGCCACAGTTAACTTTTTTGTTAGCAGAAGGCTATATAAAGTGGCAAAAGATACTGATTCTATTGCTCTAGAAGCAGATGCCTTGCATTTAAAAACAGATGTATACTCCTCGCTTGGTGTTGCTGCTGGAATGCTATTTATCTGGCTAACAGGTTGGCATATATTCGACCCTATTTTCGCCATTATTGTCGCTCTTTTTATCATGAAAGAGTCCTTTGATTTGGTTAGCAATGCATTTAGTCCACTTCTTGATTCTCAAGTAAGCGAGGACGAATACCAACTTCTATATGATGAAATCCTTGAATTGACTTCTATGAAAAAGGTAAAGTTCACTAGATTACGAAGTCGGAAAAGTGGGCCAAGCCATATGATTGATTTTATTTTACTAGTTCCTCCTAATATGACGGTTATGGACTCGCATAAAATTTGTGACTCTATAGAAGACAAAATTCAAAAACTATATACTGAATCCGATATCTCGATACACGTTGAACCACTGAAAATTAATTAATGATATTTGAGTTAAAGAATTGTAATTTTCATTCTCCTTGGTATATTTGCATCAAATTATTATTTATGAAAAAACTGTTGATATTAGCCTTATCGCTATTTTCTATTATACTTTCCTATTCTCAAACTACACCAAAACAACAATGGGTTGATTCTGTTTATCAATCATTAAATAATTCAGAAAGGTTTGGACAATTACTGATGATTAGAGCAAATCAGGAATCCAATAAGTATATCAAAAGTATAGATCAATATATTAAAGATTATAGTATTGGAGGAGTCTGCTTTTTTGCAGGTTATCCTGGTGAACAATTACAGCAAACTGAAGAATGGCAGAGAATAGCCAAAATACCATTGCTTATTGGTATAGATGGAGAATGGGGATTAGGAATGCGCTTAAAAGAAACCATCTCCTACCCTTTTCAAATGACTTTAGGCTCAATTTATAATGACAGTTTAATATATGATATGGGTTATCAAATAGGATTAGAATGTAAGAGGATGGGTATCCATATGAATTTTGCTCCCGTAGTGGATATAAATAATAATCCAAACAATCCGGTGATTAACTCAAGAAGCTTTGGCGATCAACCCAAAAATGTAGCAACAAAAGCAAGCATGTATATGAGCGGTTTGCAGGATGCTGGAATTATAGCCACAGCAAAGCATTTTCCGGGACATGGTGATACTGGTACCGATTCTCATTATACTTTGCCTGTAGTATCTCATGACAAATCCCGCTTAGATTCTGTTGAATTATTTCCTTTTTATGAATTAATAGAAAATGGTTTAGGCGGGATTATGGTAGCTCATCTTTATGTTCCGGCATACGAAGCTGAAGAAAATGTAGCTTCTACTCTTTCAAAAAATATCATCACGGGCTTATTACGTGAGAATATGGGATTTGATGGATTAATAGTTACAGATGCCCTAGATATGAAAGGAGTCACTAAATATTTTCCTCCTGGAGAAATAGAAGTGAGAGCCCTTTTAGCTGGAAATGATATTTTATTATTGCCAGAGAATATTCCAGCGGCTATTGATGGCTTATTAGAAGCTTTGTCCTCAGGGAGAATTAGTAAATCACTATTAGAACTCAGTTGCAAGAAAATATTGAGCTATAAGTACGATGCTGGACTATATGAAAAACCTGAATTTGATTTCGATCACCTAATAGAAGATTTAAACACTCCAAAAGGATTGGCCCTAAAAGAAAAACTTCATGAGGAATCTATCACATTAATTACGAACCATGAAAATATTTTACCATTATCTTGTCAGAAACCAGTGCAATTAGCTATAGTTAGTTATGGTTTTGAGGAGGGTAATACCTTTGAAAATACAGCATATAGATATAGTGATGCCAGCTATTTTTATCCTTCAAAAGCACTTACAAAAACTCAAAATGATTCCCTCTTCCAAATCCTCGAAAAATTTGAAACCATCATCTTTAATATTGGAAATACGACCATATTTCCTCAACGTTCTTTTGGAATTACATCGGCAATGATGGAGTTGATTGAAAAGACGAATTCTGAAAAAACATGTATTATCAATCTTTTAGGAAGTCCTTTAGCTATTAAAAAGTTCTTTACTAATATTTCAGATTATGAGGGTTTTATATTAGGTCACCAAGATAACAAGATGACTAGAAGCCTTAGTGCTCAAATGATTTTTGGTGCATTATCGTTTAAAGGAAAGCTTCCTGTTCAAATTAATGAGAAATATCCTGCAGGTTTTGGGATTCAAACTGCAGAAAAAGGAATAATAAAATTTGGAAAAGCCGAGAATCAAGGTATTAACACTATTCAGCTAAATAAGAATATAGACAGTATCGTTAAAGCAGGAATTAATATGAAAGCTTTTCCGGGCTGTCAAATTGTAATAGCCAAAAATGGTTATATTATATTTCAAGAGAATTATGGATTTCAAACCTATGATTCATTAATAGCTGTCAATGGTGAAACCATTTACGATATTGCTTCTATCACCAAAGTCACTTCCAGTATTCCAAGTATTATGTATTTGCAGGATAAAAAAAAAGTCCACCCAGATACAGCCATTTCTAAATACTTGACGTTTTTAGAAAACACCAATAAGCAAAATCTAACATTCCGAAGCATCCTCAGTCATAATGCTCAATTAAAGTCTTGGATTCCATTCTATTGGTATAATGCCGATAGCACTGGATTATTAAACCACGAGGTTTTTAAAAATGAGCAAAGTGATGAATTTAAGACTCGTGTGGCAGAAAATCTTTATATCACATCTGAATATGCTTATGAGATGTATGATACTATCAGTAATAGTGACTTAAGGAAAAGAAAAGGCTATAAATACAGTGACTTAGGCTATTATTGGGTTCCTAAAATTGTGGAACAAAATTATAATATGCCTTTTGAAAACTTTGTTTATGAGCATTTCTATAAGCCTTTAAACCTAAATCATACCCGGTTTCATCCACGCCAATATTTTGACCTAGAGAAAATTGCTCCTACGGAAAACGATACCCTTTTTCGAAAGCAGATTATAAGAGGCGATGTTCACGATCCTGGAGCAGCCATGCTTGGTGGTGTTTGTGGTCATGCTGGGTTGTTTTCTAATGCTGAAGATATTGCTGTCATCTTTCAAATGTATTTGCAGAATGGGTATTATGGAGGAATCCAGTTTTTTGATACTACGACGATAAATGAATATACCAGCTATCAGCATGATGGTATTGAGAACCGAAGAGCCATGGGTTTTGACAAGCCTTTTAAAAAATACGATGCCTATGGACCTGTCTGTGAGTCTGCTAGTTTGAGTAGTTTTGGTCACAGTGGTTTTACAGGAACTTATGTTTGGGCTGACCCAGAAGAGAATTTAGTTTATGTTTTTCTTTCCAATAGAGTTTATCCTAGAAGCGATAATTATAAAATTAGCAAATTCGATATTCGCACAAATATTCAACAAGCTATATATGATGCCATAATAAATCGTAACTTTGAAAAATAAATCACATTAAAAATTATAACATGCAACAACAGCAACCTGAATTAAATTTAAAAAAGATTATACCTATCGCAGTCATCGTGTTTTCTGTCATACTTGTCATCGCATTATGGAGTAGAATGACAGTGAGCATTGAATCTGGAGAAGGTGGTGTGGAATTTCGATTTTTCACTGGTGTAAATACAGATGTCACCTATGGTGAAGGATTCCATTTTATCAATCCTTTAAATAAAATGTTTATTTATGATGTTCGACAGCAAGAAGTTTCAGAAAAGATGAGCGTTCTTTCTTCAAATGGATTGGAAATATCATTGGATATCTCCATGTGGTACCAGCCTGTTCATGAAAAACTAAGTGAACTTCATCAAGAAAAAGGCCAAGGGTACCTAAACTCTATTGTTCGTCCTTCTATTCGCTCAGCAACTAGATCAGTCATTGGTCGTTATACACCAGAGCAGATTTATTCGACTAAGAGAGATGCAATTCAAGAGGAAATTTATATTGAAACAAGAGATATCTTAGTCGATCAGTATGTGCAGTTAAATGAGGTATTGGTGAGAGACGTCACTCTTCCTCCCACCATTAAAACTGCCATTGAAAAGAAACTAAAACAAGAGCAAGAGTCTTTAGAATATGAATTTAAATTGATAAAAGAGTCTAAAGAAGCTGAAAGAAGAAAAATTGATGCAGAAGGAAAAGCAGAAGCTAATAGAATTCTAAACGCTAGTTTAACTTCAAATATTCTTAAAGAAAAAGGAATTGAAGCTACAGTTAGATTAGCTGAATCTCCTAATGCTAAAGTAGTTATCATTGGTAATTCTGCAGATGGAATGCCTATCATTTTAGGTGATAGTAAATAGTATTTTATACAAGATATTTTATGTAATTTCGTGGGTGAGAATAATTCTCACTCACGATTTTTTTTATGGTAAAAATTATAGAAACTCCTAGGGATGCCATGCAAGGCATCAAAGAATTCATTCCAACGACGAAAAAAATTGCATTTATTAATGCATTACTCAAAGTTGGCTTTGATACTTTAGACTTTGGAAGCTTTGTGTCTCCCAAAGCCATTCCCCAATTGGCTGATACTAGAGATGTGGTTGAGCAGCTTGAATTCGCAAATACAAAAACAGAACTTCTTGCTATTATTGGTAATAAAAGAGGTGCTGAAGACGCCAGTCAATTCTCCCAAATCAAATATTTGGGCTATCCCTACTCTATTTCTGAGACTTTTTTAAAAGTAAATATCAATAGTAATTTCGAGAAAGCTTATCACGATGTCTCTGAAATACAAAATATTTGTCAGAGGAATCAACAGGAGTTGGTAGTCTATATTTCAAATGCATTTGGTAATATTTATGGAGATGACTGGTCACCAGAAATTGTTCACGAGCATGTAAGTAAACTTAATAAGATTGGCGTAAAGATTATTCCATTATCTGACACCTCTGGAGTTGGACAAGAAGATACTATTTCCAATGCATTTAAAGCAGTTGTAAATGAATTTACTCAAATAGAATTTGGAGCACATTTACATACACATATCGGAAATTGGAAAGCCAATGTAAATGCTGCTTTTGAAGCTGGCTGCAGAAGATTCGATACCGTAATGAATGGACTTGGAGGCTGCCCGATGACTGCTGAAAAGCTAGTTGGAAACTTACCTACCATGGATTTTCTGAACTATCTAGAAGATAGAAACGAAGAGCATCATTTAAATATGACCGCACTAAATGAAGCCTTTTTCTTGGAAGCTCAAACTTTTCCTACTCGCTAATAGATTTCTCTTCTTATACAGTCCCAAACAATCTATTTTCAATTTGTTCAGAACTCTTCACTACCGATTTTGCCCAAGTTACTAATACATCTATTTTTTCTTCTTCAGAAAGTTTCCAATCTAATTCGGAAGCTCTCATCTTCTCACTCAAATGATGCATGCAAAGTGCAGCAGAAACAGAAATATTAAAGCTTTCTGTAAAACCATACATGGGTATTTTCATATGCACATCGGCATGATTAATGGCATCCTCTGATAATCCTTCCATTTCAGTTCCAAAGACTAATGCAGTCTTTTTTGAGATGTCTAATTTATCTAGTGTTACATCATCTTTATGCGGCGTGGTTGCAACAATTTGGTACCCCTGTTCTTTTAAATGCCTAAAAGCAGCTAGGGTATTATTTTGTTCAGGCATATTATATTTAAACATGCTCAACCACTTACTGCTTCCTAAAGCCACATCTGGGTTTAAGGTATATTCATTTCTCTTTTCAATGATATGCACATCTTGGATTCCAAAACAATCGGCAGAGCGCAATACAGCACTTGCATTTTGGGATTGAAATATATCTTCCAATACTACAGTAAGATGCCTAGTTCTATTAGGAATTATTTTTTCAAATAAACCAGCTTTATGCTCACTTAAGGATTTTAATAACTGCTCTAATAGCTCTTCTTTTTGCTTTAAAGTTAATGCTCTCATACTAATACTTCTTCTTTGGATATAAATGATACCACCAATCGGATTGTTTTTTTAAGTTTTTATCAAAATACGCTAAAATGGTCTTCTGCCATAAAATGCGCTTCTGATAATCTTTGATATGATGGTCTTGTTTATCTATCTCAATTAATTCAACATCTTTTTTCAATAGTTTTAATGCCGTATAAAACTGTCTGCTTTCTCCAGGAGGAACATTGGTATCGTTATTTCCATGAAGTAATAGTATAGGTGAACTTACTTTGTCAGCATGAAACAAAGGACTTTGTTCCACATACAATTCCTTATTATTCCAAGGAAAGTTATTGGCCGATGCTACCTGACTATATAAATAACCCCAATATCCTTCGCCCCAATAACTACTGATTGAGCTAATTCCTGCATGGGAAATATGTGCGGCAAAAAAATCAGTTTGTGTACTTAAATACATGGTCATGAAACCACCATAACTAGCTCCCATACAACCTACTTTAGTAGAATCAATAAAAGTATGACTTCTACAAACCTCCTTGCTTCCTTTAATAATTTCTGCTGCTACCGTTTGTCCCCAATTATTCACATGCATGGCAGAAAAGTCTTGACCATAACCAGTAGCTCCACTAGGTTGCAATACATAAACGATATATCCATTCGCTGCAAATAGATTCTTAGGATACCTTCCTCTAAAATTTCTTTCTACAGGACTGGTTCCTCCATAATAATAAACGATGAGAGGATATTTATCATCCTTATCAAAATTTGGAGGATAATATATTCTTCCTTCTATCTCAACACCTTCAGCATTTGTAAAATTCCAATCTTCATTTTCTCCAAAAACAATGTCTTCGAAGAAATGTTGCTCTGGATATTCAAGTAATGTATTCTTAGCTAAAACTATATCGTAGAGGAATAATTGTTTGGGTGTTGAAATAGAACTCCCATAATATAAGAGAGATGGCTTGTCTTTTGCAAGACTAGTAGAATTCACCACATCACAGTTAAGGGTTAATAAATCATAGGATTTATCCAGAATAGAATATCGGTACATATTCATATAAGTTCTATCTGAAACATTAAAATATATATGATCAGGGTCGGATGCATTCCAATTAGAACCTAAGATATTGGGATTAAAACCTCGAGAAATTGCTTCTACACTTTTATCTTTTAAAGTATAGATATAAGCTTGGTTGTCATAGTCATTTGGGATATTACTTTCACTTAAATTCACTCCTAAATCACCAAAAAAAGCAGGTCCAGCAGTGATAAGTAATTGAGTACCATTAGGAGAATAGCTTACATTTCCGCTGCCAAACTTATTCCACAAAGTATCAAGTTTTTGAGTCCTTCTGTCGTATTGCATCATCACTTGTTTACTATAAGGACGCTCCGTTTCATCATACATATTTTGGGCAAATAGTATAAATCGGCCATTGGGACTAATATCCTGTAATTGATTAGATTGATAACCATGAGTTAATGGTGTTTTGATGCCTGATAAAATATCTAATAAATAGATATTAGACCGCATTCTATACCAAGGCCAATGATCGGGCATGCCTTGTAATTGCTTTAAACCGCTATTATCCTTTTTAGGCTTTTCCATAATCGTCAACACAAGGAACTCACCATTAGGCGACCATTGAAAATAGCTTATTTCTGATAAATCGGTAGCCAATGGATACTTTTTACCATCCTCAAAGTTATATTCCCAAATCCAGCTTTTCTGGCCCATTTTGGTGATATAACTTAATTTGCTCCCTTTTGGAGACCATTGTAAAGCAGAAACCTCACTTCCATAAAATAATTGTACACTTTGATTATCAGCCACTTTTCTCACATCAGTAATTATCTGAGATTCAGATTTACCATCTTGAATCTTATATTTCACAAAATAATAATCACCAGATGGAGCTATTTTTGCCTCTTGAATATCTATTCCATTCATTAAATGATCAATATCCATATAGAATTCAGCTTGATCAGAAGATACTAAATTAATATTGTTGAGCGTGTTTTTGGCAATTATATTACAGCTTAGAGTCCACTCCTCATTTTCTTTCGAATTATAGAGCATTTTAATCATCACTACATGATTATTCGCTTCTAAATCCTTAATCACTTTAAATTCTTTCTCATCGTTTTCTTTTTCAGAGCTATATTTTCCTTTTATCAATTCGCCATCAATAAAAACCTCCATCATTTGGCCAGAATTGAAATTCATTTCCAAGTTGGTCCATTCAGTATTTTCAATATAAAAGCAAGCATAAGCTATTTGTAAAGGCTTATTAAGAGGTTTTAGCTTTATGGAAACCTCTCTGATAACTTTCTTATTCCATCTCAGGAATTGAAAATTTGACCATTCTAACTCGTCTCCAGCTTCAGGTCTAAAATTAATATTCTCTAAATACTTATATTTTATAAGATCAGCCTCCTCAAAAGTTTTCCCATCAATACTTTCTACATCGGCAAACAAAGGAAGATTCACTTCAACAGGATTAGTGACAATAAAATTTTCAATTCTTAATTCAGTGTTATTTTGAGCACTTAAGTTCAACACGAATAAAGAGAAAATCAAGAATAAACAGTATCTCAGATTCATATCATTTAAATTGGTGTCCATTAGAAATACAAATAATAAGTCTAAAAGACCAATTCGAATTACATCAGGAGATTAATTTTCAAAAATATACAATTTACGCTGTTTTCAAAAACAATAAAGGCTAGGGTTATCAGCTATTTATCAACGGTAAAATCTAATTTATATCAGCACATAAAAAAAACTGGAATCTCCTAAAGGAAATTCCAGTTTACAATTGTATACTAATAGTTTAAAAACTATTCAACCTTAGTTACTTCCAATAATTCCACATCAAATTTTAGAGGAGCATAAGCATGAATAACACCACCACGAGCTCTAGCACCATAAGCAATATTAGAAGGAACAATGATAGTTGCTTTACCACCTACTTTCATCATAGCAATGGCTTCATCCCAACCTTTAATGACTTGTCCTCTATCTAAAGTAAATTCAAATGGACTATCTCTATCATAAGAGCTATCAAATTTAGTTCCATCTAATAAAGTACCATGATAATGAACCTTAACTTTATCACCAGAAGTAGCTTGTTCACCAGTACCTTCTGCTGTTTCTATAAAATATAAACCACTAGCTGTAGGAGCTACAGTTACATTATTTTCTTTAATATACTTAGCTATAGTTTCCGCTTCTTGACTTTGAAGTTGTGCAGTTTCGGCTTCAGCTTTTGCCTTTTGAGCAGCCACTTCCTTTTCATGTTCCGCTTTAGTCTTCACACTATTTAAAGTCACACCATAAACTAAAGAAGTATAGGGCTGGATGATACCAGGACGCCCTTGTTCTTTAAACGCCAATTTACTAGGAACTACAAAAACAGCTTCATCACCTACTTTAAGTGAATTTAAACCTTCAGAAAAACCTTCAGTATCAAACGGCTTACCTTTTTCAGCTTCCATAGGGCGACCAGCTTGTTTAGAATCATATAAAACCTCACCATTGATTAAAGAAACACTAAAATCGAAACTCAAGATATCACCATCCTTAGGTATTTTACCATTTCCTTTTTTGTTTTTTATAATAAACATTCCAGTCTCAGTAGGTTGGGCATCGGGATAGTTTTTACTTAAATATAAGGCTAAATCAGCCAATTCAAGACCTTTCCTTTGTTCTAATTCTTCTTGCCTTTTAGCTTCTAATTCTTCGGCAGAAACAATATCTTCAATATTTACCCAGAAATACAAATCATTATTTTCTTTAAACATCTCTGGAACCTCAGGGGTTCTAGCAGTTTTAAGAAAGAACGAATCAGCTTTAATAATAAAAATGGCACTATCACCATTGGCTAATAAAGACAAACCTTCATTAATATCACCTTTATATAAAGGTTCAGTTACAGGTAAGTCGAATGTTTCGTTAGCTTCCTTAGCATCAAATATTAATGAATCTAAAGAACCATAGCTCATGGTTAACCTATAGAACATACCACTATCAGCAGTCACTGCTTTCGCATTATCATCATGAGAAATGACTTGATAATAAACCCCATTTTCATTTTTCTTAAAGCCTGGATGACTATTATCGCAAGAAGTCATGATTAAGGCAGCTACAGCCAATACTAATATGGCTTGAATTAGTTTTAATTTCATTTATTTTAATTTTAATTATTTATTATTAGCGATTGATTATTTAATATCTATAAGCTTCACATCAAAAAGAAGAGTAGTGTATGGAGGAATTTCGCCTCTACCTTCACCGTAACCTAAATAGGAAGGAATAATAAAAGTAGCTTCCTCTCCTTTTCTCATCATTGAAATGCCTTCGTCCCAACCATTAATGACTTGCCCGTAGCCTATTTTAAACTCAATAGGCTTACCTCTCGATACAGATGAATCAAAAACACGACCATCAAGAAACTTACCCGTATAATGAACTTTCACCGTTTGCCCTGCTCTTGGTTTTTTCCCAGTACTAGATTTAGTTGGAAGGAAATACAAACCTGTAGATGTAGGTTCTTGAGAAATATTATTATCCTTTATGTATTTTTCTATCGTTTTTGCTTCGGCATCTCTGGCTTGCTCACGTTTTTTAGCCTCTTGCATTTCTAATTGCTCCAGCGTTTGAATATCATGAAGCTTTACATGAAAAACGACTTTGCTTTCTTCAGTTACAAATTTAGGCAACTGTGTAAGTTTAGCATTCATCATTAAAAAACTATCAGCTCTTATTACAAAAGTTGCACTATCACCAATTCCCATTAAAGATAAAGCTTCATTAATATCACCAGCAAAAACAGGTTCTTCCAATCTCATTGGAAAAGTTTGTCCTTGAGCATCAAATAATAAAGAATCTTCATTAGTGAAATAAGTCATTTCAACTGTTAGATAATCACCTGACTTTGCTTTTGTAGACCCCTTATCCTCATGAATTTTATACAATAAACCACTATCGGCTTTATCGTAACTCGCATATTCTCCTCTATTACACGAGAAAAACACCAATGTTACAATTGTAAACAACCCAATAATTCTTCTTTCCATTTTCAATATCATTTTAAATTAACTAACTCTAAATCATATATGATGGTAGCTTTTTCTGGGATTTTATTCAAATCACCAAGCAATCCAAAAGCAAGATGCGAAGGTATAATAATTCTTGCACGGTCACCCACATGGAGTAATAATATACCTTCTTCTAAACCACTTTCTACCCTACCTTTTCCTATTAGAAACTCTTTTACCCCCTTTTCTTCAGAACGATAAATCGTTTTCCCATTTAATAAGCTAATGGAGAAATTCAATACCGCAACTTTCCCTTTCTCGGCCTGAACTCCTCTCCCTTTTTTATAGATCTCATAAAACAAACCAGAGCCTGTTTCTGTCATTTTGTATTGATGACGAGCGATATAATCTATAATATTCTGTTCTTCAGCTTTTACCAAAAACTGATTGGTTTTAACTAATTTGTCTTTAATAACTTTATTCGATAATCTATTTTTTGGTTTTTGATCGTTCTCATGGTTTTGGCAAGAAACCAAAGATAAAAGTATAATAAATATAAAGAAGGAAACTTTCATCTCTTATTTATTCTTAGGGTTCATAATGAGAGCGGACATCTTTGTTTTTAGTTTTTCTATGGTTTCATCCATAGTTAATTTAGAATTCCCTCCAGCAGCGTTTAAATGCCCTCCTCCATCAAAGTGATTTCTAGCTATCCCATTGATAGCAAAATCACCCTTAGATCTGAATGAAAGACGTATTTTATCATTTCGGTGAGTTAATAAAATTGCTGCTTTCACTCCCTCAATAGATAAAGCATAATTGACTATACCTTCAGTATCACCCGATTGAAAGTGATATTTTTCCAATTCCTCCTTATGTAAACTGATATAGGCCCATTCTTCTTCCTTAATAACTACCAATTTTTCTGATAAAGCATAGCCTAGTAGTTTTAATCTATTAAGAGTATTATTACTATAAACTTTCTCATGAATACTCTTATCATCAATACCTGCTTTAACCAATTGGGCAGCTATAAGGTAGGGTGACTCGTCTACCATTCCATAGCTAAAAGAGCCTGTATCAGTAATTAAACCAACATATAAACAGGTAGCTGCTTCTTGGTTAAGTAGGCTTCCATTTGACATTTCTTGAGTTAGATAAAAGGCGAGTTGAGCTGTTGAACAAGCTGATACATCACTAACATAGGCTTTAAAACCAGATTCAGGACTCGGGTGATGATCAATCATTATGTGATGCGCTTGATTAGCATTTTTAAGAGCTAAACTCATTTCATCTCCCGTTCTATGTATAGCATTATAGTCCACATGAAGAATGACATCGGCATTATTAATTATACGATCTGCTTTTGCTTTATCCTCTTGATATATACAAACTTCTTTATAGCTTGGCATCCAATTTAAAAAAGTTGGTGAAGGATCAGGTGAGATAATCTGACTTTCAATTCCTATGGTTTTGAAGAAATGATAGAGGCCTAAGCAAGAGCCAAGTGTATCACCATCAGGATTAGAATGGGTACTAAGCACTAATTTTTTTGCTTTTTTTACATAAAGCTCTAATCCTTTATAGTCTTTGGTATTCAATATGTTATGGTTTTTAATTATCTATTTAACGCAAAATTAAAGTTTTTTAGCACAAAAAATCTGTACACTCTATTATAAATTATAATTTTGCAGCTTAATTAACAATAATTAAGACTATGACAAGTAACAAAACCTTTACAATGATTAAACCTACAGCATATAAGAATAATTGCTCTGGTAAAATCATCCAAAAAATTTATGAAGGCGGTTTTCATATTTCTGCCTTAAAAGTAACTAAATTATCAAAAGAAGATGCTCAGGAATTCTATGCTATCCATAAAGATAGGCCATTTTTTGACGGGCTAGTAGAATTTATGTCATCGGGACCGATTATCGCAGCTATTTTAGAAAAAGAAAATGCTGTTGAGGATTATAGAACACTTATTGGTGCTACGAATCCAGCAGAGGCTACTGAAGGGACCATTAGAAAAATGTGTGGAACCAGTATTGGAGAAAATGCGGTTCATGGCTCTGATAGTGATGATAATGCTGAAATAGAGTCTAAATTCTTCTTTTCAGGAAGAGAAAGATTCTAAAAAGAATATAAAGGGCAATTTTAAGGAAGCGGACCATGTGTCCGCTTTTTTTATCTCTAAATTGAATGAAATATTTTAAAGCTATCGTCTTCATAAATAGCTATGAGCTGTACCATTTTCTTAGTGGAGGACTGTTGAATTAAGCTATTAACCATGACTTTATTTACATTACTCTGATTGGTATCTACCGTTTCTTTTTGTTCTGGTATAACTCCAGTAACTTTTCTTTTCTCGTAAGGCTCTTTTATTTCCTCCTTTAAGTTCTGAACAGGAGATTCAATTGGCTTTTCCTTCTTCTTTTCTTTTTGTGTTGAATCCTCCAATTTAAAATCTTCCTGCTTAAGATCCTCTAGGAATAAGGAAGGATTTTGAAGATTTGATTTTAGCATTTCACCATGCCCCACTAATAGCCATGATTCATTAATCTCAGGATATGATTCCAATATCTTTAAAACAAAATCGAGTGAAGGTTTATTCCTACCCGATAGGATATGCGAAATACCTGAACGTTGCACTCCAATACTTAAAGCCAATTGAGCAGGACTTAAATTCTTCACGGACAATAATAATTTTATTCTTTCTATCATGTTACAAATGTATACTCTCGCTATTTGATTACAATATTAAACTCATGAGTGCATCAACAAAAGTAATTATAATTGATTTACAATTGTAAATATTTTAAAAATACAATGAAATTAAATATAAGCTACAACCTTGTTCGCTTATAGCCTTCTCTAATAGTATAAATAAAGCTTTTCAATAGATATACTATAATAATGGTGATACCTGACAAATATTTAAACTTTAACTATAAATAACTAATGTAAATATCAGGAATACTGTATCATAAACGGTGATAAATATTTATTCAGTCCTATTTTGAGCTTTTTACTTAGCTAAACAATAATTTCGTGAAAATACTGGATAATACAGTGCGTTACATCTGTATCGCTCCCTAATCATATCTTGTAGCTTACATATGTAAACACAAAAAAGCCGATAAGGTTTCCCCTATCGGCTTTTTTATAGTATAGTTTTTTATTCCTAGTTCAGTACAATTCTTGTTCCCGAATCAGGTTTTCCAAGTTCGTTAGCAGTGGTAATAATACAACGTTTTCCACCATTCTCTACAAATTCAACAGCTGCTCTAACTTTTGGAGCCATGCTACCTTCAGCAAAATGGCCTTCTGCCAAATACTGCTTGGCTTGTTTTACAGTAATTCTATCAAGAGCTTTTTGTTCAGGAGTATTAAAATTAATATAAACCTGAGGAATATCTGTTAGAATATAAAATTCGTCAGCTCTAATTTGAGCAGCAAGCATACTACAAGCTAAATCTTTATCGATAACAGCATCAATACCTTCTAACTTTTGGCGTTCAGCATAGAAGACAGGAATTCCTCCCCCACCAACAGCAACAACAATCTGACCATCCCTTGCCAATTTCTCAATAGACTTCCTATTGTTAATGCGCACTGGACGAGGGGAAGCTACAACTTTTCGCCATCCACGACCTCTTGGATCTTCATGGAATTGAGAACCATTTTCCTTATTAATCTTTTCTGATTCTTCTTTTGTATAATAAGGACCAATAGGTTTGGTTGGATTCTGAAAAGCTTGGTCATCTTTATCTACCAATACTTGGGTTATAATTGTAATGATGTCGCGTTCTAAATCTTCTTTATACAACACGTTTCTCATTTGCTGCTCTATCATATATCCAATAGAACCTTGTGTTTCAGCAACAGCAACATCTATAGGCAATTTAGGTACACCGAAAACTTTCTCACCACCTTCGTGTTGTAGTAATACATTACCAACTTGAGGTCCATTTCCGTGGCCAATAACGATATCGTAACCGGCTTTAATCAAATCAACCAAATGAGAACAAGTCTCATAAACATTACTTTCTTGCTCTGAAATGGTACCTTTCTGACCACTTCTGAGAAGTGCGTTGCCTCCAAAGGCAATAACAGCTAATTTGTTCATATTTAAATTCTTAAATGTTATATTATATTCTTATAGAAAAAGAGAGCGAATATATAAAAATTTAATAGCAAGCAATGCTTTAGGCCTATAATTGAGTGTTTTTACTAGTATATTAATAGTTATTCTATTTTTATGAAAGCTAAACCATTGTTTTTCTGCAACTTATTACTTATGTTTGTTAAGCAAAAACACATTTAAATATGAAAAAAAAGCTAAATGCCAAGACCATAGGCCTTTTATTAGGTCCCATTTTGGCGATTATTGTTTTATTTTTCGACCTAGATCCTGAAAACAGAGTCGTAACCTATACCCTTTCAGTTGCTGTTTTAATGGCTGTTTGGTGGATTACACAGGCTGTTCCGATTTCTGTAACTAGCCTTTTGCCAGTGGGATTATTTCCTCTCTTTGGTATTATGAATGGGAAAACAGTTTCTTCGACCTATTTTAATCATGTCATCTTTTTATTTATTGGTGGTTTTTTGGTGGCTTTGGCCATGGAGAAATGGAATTTACATAAACGAATAGCATTAAAAATACTGATGAAAGTGGGAAATAAACCAGCGAATATCTTATTTGGTTTTATGCTTGCCACTGCTTTTTTAAGTATGTGGATGTCGAACACAGCTACTAGCATGATGATGATTCCTATTGTATTATCTGTTATTCATGGATTGAAATTAGATAAATTAAAAGGTAAATTTCAGATTGCCTTATTACTTGGAATAGCCTATTCTGCTAGTATTGGTGGCATTGCTACATTGGTGGGTACTCCTCCAAATCTATCCTTCAGTAGAATATATAATATTATATTTCCACTAGCTCCAGAAATCAACTTCATCTCATGGTTTATATTTGCCTTACCCCTAACTATTGTTCTTTTTATCATCATCTTTTTTTGGCTATTGTATTTATACCATCCTGGTAAGGATTGGAATAATACTTCCAAAGAAGTATTTAAAACAGAATATAAAAAGTTAGGGAAATCGAGTTTTGAAGAAAAAGTAGTTTTTACCATTTTTGTAAGCATGGCCTTATTATGGATTACCCATAGTGGTATCAATTTGGGAGGATTCAGCATACCGGGTTGGAGTGAATTATTTCCCGAACCTTCTTTTATTAATGACGGAACCATAGCCATATTATTGTCGAGTACACTTTTTCTTATTCCGACTAAAAAAGGACAGCATAGAATATTAGAGAGCGATGTAATAGCTAAACTTCCTTGGAGAATTGTACTTTTATTTGGTGGAGGCTTTGCTTTAGCTAGTGGGTTTACAGAATCAGGATTATCCATGTGGTTTGGAGAATCATTAAGCTGGGTCAGTTCCTATCCTCCACTATTTGTGGTTATTATCATCACATTACTCATGTCTTTTTTAACAGAACTAACTTCGAATACTGCTACTACTGAGATGCTATTACCCATATTAGCAGGCTTGGCCGTGAGTATCCAAATCAATCCTCTATTGTTTATGTTGCCTGCTACATTAGCTGCATCACTAGCCTTTATGCTACCAGTTGCCACGCCACCAAATGCCATTGTCTTTGGAACAAATAGAATTCAGATAAAGGATATGATTAGAACAGGTTTCTTAATTAATATTATTGCTGTGATTATTGTGAGTTTATGGGTTTACTTCTTCGGCTCTTTTGCGTTTAGTCAGGATATGTTGAATTTTCCAGAATGGGCCATTGTAAATTAATTCAAGGCAAATTAATCTTAAATTAATCCATCTAAAGTGCTGCTGCATTAATTATTATAAATATATTTGCATTATTAGAACTCTTTACTCTTTTAGTCGAAATTTTAAATATTCAAATTTAATGGGCAATAAAACCAAAGTACGCGAGAAAATTATAGATGTAGCCAGAGCCGTTTTTGCTAAATATGGTTATAAAAAAACTACAATGGATGATATAGCTGAAGGAGCTCAAAAAGGCAAAAGTAGTATCTACTATTATTTTAAAAGTAAGGAAGAGATTTATGAAGCAGTGGTAGAAACGGAATCTGGTTTGCTATTTGATGATATTATGCGTAAAATAGACCAACCCATTCCTGCCAAGGAAAAATTCAGACTCTATGTATTTACTCGATTAAATAAAATTAGAGAATTATCTAATTTCTATGATGTGCTGGAGAATAATTTTATTCGAAACATGGATTTTATTGAAAAACTTCAAAACAAATATCATCAAAAGGAAATCAGTATTTTACAAAGCATATTATCGGAAGGGGTAAAAAGTAGAGAGTTTAATATTCAAGATACTGAGATTGCCGCTATTGCATTGGTAACAGCCATAAAGGGTTTGGAGGCTCCTCTCTTGATTAAAGGAGCAAAAAAGAATTTAGAAAGACGAGTGGATTATGTTTTGAAGATTCTTTTTTATGGAATTATGAGACGTGGATAAAACACAACCTTTCTTATTCAAAATCAAAACTATCAAAGAGGACCTCATTCTTTCTTATCGGTAGTTGCTCCCCCACAAATGACAAATTTTCAAGACTATTGTGTACTGAAAAAGTGATTTTGGTTTTGATCTTGGTTTGTAAAGTTTTGACCAAAATATCATTGATATACCATTTCACTAAGTAATGTCCTCTTCTACCTTTTTCCAAAGTCATTTTAAAAAGGTGCCACTTTTCCGATTCAATTAAAAAACGTTCTGAATGATGTGGTTTATTTTGAGAAGTACAATATACTATCACTTCATTTGGGTTTGCTGATAAATCATTACGATGTTTCCTTGTTCCTGATCCAACTTCAAAATCCAGCTCATATTCCATCTCTCCAGAATGATACAAAAAAGCTCCAATATTACATTGGTCGTTTAAATTGAAGTTTGGCACAAAGATTCTCCACTCATAAGTACCCTGTCCAAAATCACTCCTTTTCGATTTTACCTTCACCCTATCTTTAGTTTGCGGTCTAGTCATTATCTTCAAATGACCATCCTCTAGATAGTATGAGCTTGGACTATTCATAGAGTCATCTTCCCAGTAATTATCGAAATGATTTTGCATGTCAAAATTTTCATGGAATGTCATGCTCTTTTTAACGGAAGCATCTAGGGGACCTCTTATCAAATGGCAAGAGGAAAAAAATATGGCAATAATAAATATGAAACCAATCCTATAATTCATGGGTAAAATAAAATTTTTTAGTGAATAATTATTACTCAAAAAAGTGGGGAATTTGAAACAATATAGATGGAAATCTAAATAAGGTTAATGGCTTGGGAATAGTTTATTGAGAACCTGAGTTCTGTAATCAAAAATCTCATTCAACTTATTCTCAATGATCATTTTATTGGCCATTGCACCTAAAAAACCAAATGGAGGTTGATAACTATCAATGTCTTTCATTATCACATGATTGCCTTGCTTTTTTATCATATGCTGATGGTGCCACATAGAATAAGGTCCAATCCTTTGCTCATCCACAAAATACTCTTTGTCTTTTACATGAGTTATTTCTGTCACCCAATTGGTCTTAATTCCTAATATTGGCTTCACAGTATAACTTATAATCATTCCTTCATATATTCTATTTGGAAGGTCTTTAGTTCTAATATCAAAACCCATTTCTTTTGGAGTAATTTTCTTCAAATTTTGTGGGGATGAAATAAAATCCCAAACCTCATCAATGCTAGCGCTAATCATTTGTTCTCTATAAAACTGATAGAAAGCCATAATCGTTTTTATAATTAATATTTAAGGTCAAAAATAATATATTAAGAACTATCATTAATCTTGTTGAGGATTTTTGCGAAATAAATAACAAAAAAGAGTTTTATATATTTTTCTAGAATTATTTAGTATCCTACTATCTTTGTTTTGAAACTTAAAGTTATGGATGAAACAATTAATTGGTCAGATTTTGAAAAGGTAAATATTAGAGTAGGTACTATTCTATCAGTTGATGTTTTGCAGAAAGCTAAAAAGCCAGCTTTCGTTTTGGAAATTGACTTTGGAGAATGGGGTATTAAAACCTCATCTGCTCAGATAACTGTTCATTACCAAACAAATGATCTCATAGGTAAACAAATAATTGCAGTTGTAAATTTCCCGCCAAAAAGAATTGCAGGGATTAAAAGTGAGTGTTTGGTTTTAGGTATCTATGAAGAAAATGGCGAAGTTGTTTTGTTAAGTGCAGATAAAAAAGTGAAAAACGGATTAAAAATTGGATAAATGATAGCAAAAACTCATCAACCTCCCTATTACGCAGTTATATTTACTTCTATTATGAATGCCTCAACTGATGGATATGAAATAATGGCTAATAAAATGCTAGAACTAGCTGAAAAACAAGATGGATTCTTGGGAATTGAATCTGCAAGAGAAGAAATAGGTATAACGGTTTCCTATTGGAAAGATGAGGAATCTATCAAAAACTGGAAGCTGCAAACCGATCATATCATAGCTCAAAAATTGGGCAAAGAAAAGTGGTATGAGTCATATAGAATTAGGGTATGTAAGGTAGAAAGAGATTATACAAATCTTAAATAAAATCTCTATTTACTTTTTAGCGTATTTGTATTTTTTACCTCCAAGGCATATTCCCAATATATCATTAAACCATTTACAGGAGAACCTCACCTGATTTAAAACACTCATGCCTTTGCTCCTGATGGCTTTGATATTGATGAAATTGCAGAAGGTGGAGAAAATATTGTAATGCCAGTAAGCATTTTTAATTCTGGGGTTGAAACGGCTAGCTGAGTTTCTGCGGTCATTATCTGTAGCGATCTAGATATTACTATTACAAGTGATCACAAAACATATAATGATATCATTTCAGATGGAGAAGTATGGAGCAATGGCGGATATGAGTTTACAATTAATGAAAACTGTATAGAGAAAGATGTGTCTTTTGTATTTATCATCACCACCAATGAGGAAAGTTGGTCTGACACTTTCGTCTTACATTTATATCCTAAAGATGCTTTTGGAATTTCAGAATTGGATAAAGATATCTACATCATCTATCCTAATCCAAATGAAGGAGTCTTTAACATCAGAGCGGAGAACTTATCCAAAGAAACCAATTATCAGATTCTAAATGCTGCTGGTAAGTTGGTTAGAAGTGGGTATATTCAACACTCAAGCTTTAATGAAACTCAAATTAATATTGGATATATAGAAAACGGAATCTATCTATTAAGACTAATAGAAAATATTCAATCTGTTAACTATAAATTTATCGTGCGATAAGATGGACCAAAGCTTTCAGTTTTTCACATTTAGTCCAACTTATTAACAATGATACTAAATAACTAGTTTTCTGTCACATATAAATTATTAACAAGCCAGATACTTATGTTGTTTTTGGGTATTTTTGAAGGCTCATTTTCAACCTAATTCTGTTCTATGTTTTTAATTTACGATACTGAAACCACTGGTTTACCTAAGGATTATAATGCACCTATCACCAATTCGGATAATTGGCCACGTATGGTCCAAATTTCTTGGCAATTGCATGATGATAAAGGCCAATTGGTGGAAGTTAAAAACTACATCATTAAACCTGAAGGATATGAAATCCCCTATGCTGTAGTTAAGGTACATGGTATCACCACTGAAAGAGCAGAAAAACAGGGAGTTGCCTTAAGTATGGTCTTGGATGAGTTTAACGAGACGCTTAAGAAAACTACTTTTGTTGTTGGCCATAATATTGAATTTGATAATAATATCATTGGGGCTGAGTTTCATAGGAAAGACATCGATACTCCCCTTTTTGAGCGTACCAGTTTAGATACTAAAAATGAATCGACAAATTATTGTGCTATTCCTGGTGGAAAAGGAGGAAAGTTTAAATGGCCCAAACTTGGCGAACTCCATGAGAAATTATTTGGGGAAGCCTTCGATATGGCACATAATGCTGCTGCCGATGTGGAAGCCACCGCTCGTTGTTTTCTCGAACTTGTTCGACTCAAAGTTATTGAAGCAGGGAAATTGCATTTTTCTGAAGAACAATTTGAGGCTTTTCAACTGGCAAACCCAAATACTATCCAAGCTATAGGTTTAAATACTCAACCCTATGATGCAGTTGATCTAGATGAATCAGACTCCCCAGAAATCAGTATTCAAACTGAATTAGAAAAAGGTACTGTAAAGACCAAGACTATCCTTACTGGAGAGCTAAAATATTCACATTTACACTTACATACCCCATACTCTATCCTAGATGGAGCGACTTCTATTCCCCGTTTAGCAGAAAAAGCTTTAAATGATGGAATGGAAGCTGTTGCCATTACCGATCATGGTAATATGTTCGGAGTAAAAACATTTCACAAAATACTAACCGGAAAAGGTTTAAAGCCAATTTTAGGCTGTGAAGTTTATGTGGCACGAAGAGGAATGCACCGAAAAGAAGCCAAAATTGACGGTAGCGGTTGGCATTTGGTGTTATTGGCAAAAAATAGAGCTGGCTATCAGAACTTGATGAGAATGGTGAGTCTGTCTTGGTTAGAAGGAAATTATTACAAACCACGTATAGATAAAGAATTATTAAGTCAGAATTCAGAAGGATTAATTGCTCTTTCAGCTTGTTTAGGCGGTGAAGTGAATCAAAAACTGATGAATGAAAGCCAAGGAGAAGCAGAAAAAGCTGCCCTTTGGTATAAAGATTTATTTGGCGAAGATTTTTACCTCGAACTCCAAAGGCATCAGTCAGGAGATCCAGAATTAGATAGTAAAGTATATGAAGACCAGGTTTTTGTTAATCAGAAACTTTTGGAAATGGGCCATAAATACGGAATCAAAGTAGTTGCCACCAATGATGTCCATTTTGTAAATAAAGAAGATTCTGGAGCTCAAGATCGATTAATCTGTATCAGTACTGGAAAAAACATTGATGATCCAAGCCGTCTTAGGTATTCAGGTCAAGAATGGTTCAAAACTCAGAAAGAGATGATTGAACTATTTAAGGATCATCCTGAGTGCATTGCTCATACTCAAGAAATAGTTGATAAGGTGGAGAATTACCCTCTGAACTCCAAGCCTATCATGCCTGACTTTACTCTTCCTGAGGGTTTTACCGATGAAAATGAATATCTCAGGCATATTGTTTATGAAGGAGCACATATTCGTTGGGGAGCAGTTCTAACAGAAGAACTCATTGAGCGCTTAGATTTTGAACTGGAAACTATCAAAAAGATGGGATTCCCTGGCTATTTCCTTATTGTCTGGGATTTTTTGGTTGCAGCAAGAAATATGGGAGTTGTAGTGGGTCCCGGTCGTGGCTCTGCTGCTGGTTCTGCTGTGGCCTATTCTCTTCGTATCACAGAAATAGATCCTGTAAAATATAATCTACTGTTTGAGAGATTCCTGAATCCTGATCGTGTGTCCATGCCCGATATCGATATCGATTTCGATGATGAAGGTAGAGGAAGAATCATGGAATGGGTAGTGAATAAATATGGTGAGAAACGAGTAGCTCACATTGTGACATTCGGTAGTTTGGCAGCAAAATCAGCTATTCGAGATGTGGGTAGAGTACAGCAATATCCACTATCAGAAACCATGTTACTCCAAAAACTTGTACCAACTCGACCGGGTATTTCATTAAAGGATGCTTTTAAAGAAGTTCCTGAACTGAATAATATAAAAAGAGGAAAAGGCGAGGCTGCCGATGTATTAAAATATGCCGAAGTATTGGAGGGCTCAGTTAGAAATACTGGTGTTCATGCTTGTGGTGTTATTATTGGCAAAGAAGATTTAGAGAATTATGTTCCTATTAGTACTGCAAAAGATTCAGAATTAAAATATGTAACTCAGTATGATGGAAAGCATGTTGAGGATATTGGTTTATTAAAGATGGATTTTTTGGGTTTAAAAACTCTGACCATTATTAAGCATGCCGTTGAGAATATCAAAGAATCGAAAGGTGTTGAAATAGATATTGAGAATGTAAACTTGGAAGATGAAAAGACCTACCAATTATATTCTGATGGCGATACTACCGGGTTATTCCAGTTTGAGTCGGCTGGAATGAAAAAGTATCTTAAGGAATTAAAGCCCACTCGTTTTGAGGATTTGATTGCTATGAATGCGCTCTATCGTCCTGGTCCTTTAGAATATATTCCTAGTTTTGTAAAGCGAAAAAATGGTTTAGAACCCATTGAATACGATCTTCCAATGATGAAAGAATACCTGGAAGAAACCTATGGTATCACAGTTTACCAAGAACAGGTGATGCTTCTTTCTCGCCAGCTGGCTAATTTTACTCGTGGACAATCCGATTCACTCCGTAAAGCCATGGGTAAGAAGATTAAAGCCATGATGGATGAGTTGAAAGTATTATTTATTGAAGGTTGTAAAGCTAATGAGCGATTCATGAAGGAATGTACGGAGACAAAAAAGAATCCAGACAAACTTATCAATAAAATTTGGGGTGACTGGGAAGCTTTTGCTAAATATGCTTTCAATAAATCTCATGCCACTTGTTATTCCTATGTTTCTTATCAAACGGCATATTTAAAAGCCCATTATCCAGCTGAATTTATGGCCGCTGTACTGAGTAATAATATGAGTGATATTGAGAAAGTGACATTCTTTATCGATGATTGCAGAAATCAAGGATTTAAGGTTTTAGGTCCAGACATTAATGAATCAGGAACTAATTTTGCAGTTAATAAAGATGGAGATATTCGCTTTGGATTAAATGCCATCAAAGGAGTTGGAGGTGCTGCTGCCGATATGATTATAGAGGAACGCAGAGAAAATGGCAAGTATAAAGGTATTTTTGGCATGGTCAAACGAGTTAACCTTCGTTCAGTTAACAAGAAGAGTTTAGAATCTATGGTCTATGCCGGTGCTTTCGATAGTTTTGAGAAAACACCACGTCATGTCTTCTTCCATATGGAAAATGGCTCAACTTTTTTAGAGAAAATCATTCAATATGGACATAAGTTTCAAGCGGAACAAAACTCTAATCAAGGAAGTTTATTTGGAGACTTAGGCTCTGTAGAATTGCCTGATCCAGAAATTCCAGAGACTGAACCTTGGTCACAACTCGAATCATTAAAAAGGGAAAATGATGTGGTAGGATTTTATCTATCTGGCCATCCTCTAGATACTTATAGTATGGAACTTAAGCAATTTTGCAATAGCGATATCAAAAGCTTCAATGCTGTGATGGAAAGGCTGAATCAAATTGTGATGAATACCGAAAAGGACAAAGATGGTAAAAAGCCTGAAACCGATGAGCTGAAGCTACTTAGAGACAAGCCATATACCATAGCAGGTATTATCTCTATCCCTGCTAGCACCACGATGATGACCAAAACAGGAAAGCCATTTGGTAGATTCACTGTGGAGGATTATACAGGTTCATTGGAAATCAATATGTTTGGCGAAAATTTCGAGAAATACAAGAGTATTTTGAGTAGAAAAGACCAATATGTTCTTTTAAAAGTAGCTCCAGAAAAACCCCGTTGGCGTGATGAGTTTGAACTCAAAATCAATGCTATAGAACTGTTATCTGAAGTGATGGAGAAATATGTAAGGAGAATTGACCTTAGCATCAAATTACATAATGTATCTTCTCAATTGATAGATAATCTGAATACTGTTATTGAAACCGGTGGTGGCAAAACGCCCATCAATGTGCAAGTTATCGATGAAAATAATGAGATATTACATATGAATATTCCTACTAAAGTAAACTCTAAGCATTTTATCAATGCGCTAAAAGATAATGAAGAATTAAGTATTCGGTTGGTGAAGTAATTGCGCGATATCTTTTTATATTATCTATAATAAATACTTATCCTTTAAGAAAAAAAACAGCCTTGAATTAAAATACAAGGCTGTTTTTTGTTTTTTCTATTCCCACTCAATGGTAGCAGGTGGTTTGGAACTGATATCGTAAACGACTCTATTTACTCCTTTAACTTTATTTATCACATCGTTGGAAACCTTGGCTAAAAACTCAAATGGTAGATGTGACCAATCGGCTGTCATTCCATCTGTTGATGAAACAGCTCTTAAGGCAACAACATTCTCGTAAGTTCTTTCATCACCCATAACTCCTACCGATTGGATAGGAAGGAACATGGCTCCTGCTTGCCAAACCATATCATAAAGACCATTGTCTTTCAAGCCTTGAATAAAGATATGATCTACCTCTTGAAGAATTCTCACTTTTTCCGGAGTAACATCTCCAAGAATTCGAATTCCTAAACCAGGACCTGGGAAAGGATGACGTTTGAGTAATTCAGATTTCATTTCCATAGCTCGTCCTACTCTTCTCACTTCATCTTTGAAAAGAGTTTTTAATGGCTCCACTATTTTTAACTTCATATAATCAGGTAAGCCCCCCACATTATGGTGAGATTTGATAGTTGCTGATGGGCCTTTTACACTAACCGATTCAATGATATCAGGATATATAGTACCTTGTGCCAACCATTTCACATCTTGAATAAGGTGAGCTTCATCATCAAATACTTCTATAAAAGTTTTGCCAATAGCTTTTCTTTTGCCTTCAGGATCGGTTAAACCTTCTAATGATTTATAGAATCTATCGGCAGAATCCACGCCTTTCACATTCAGTCCCATGTGTTTATATGATTCTAGAACTTCTTCAAACTCGTTCTTTCTCAATAAACCATTATCAACGAAAATACAGTGAAGATTTTTGCCAATAGCTTTGTGCAATAAAAGTGCTGCTACCGAAGAATCAACTCCTCCAGACAATCCTAGCACTACTTTATCGTCCCCTAAAGTTTCCTTAAGCTCTGCAACAGTGATATCAACAAAAGAATCTGGAGTCCATGATTGTGATAAACCACAAACATCTACAATGAAATTCTGTAATAGCTTGGCTCCTTCTACAGAGTGATAAACCTCAGGATGGAATTGAATACCATAGGTTTGCTCACCTTTTATATGATAACCAGCAACCTTCACATCATGAGTAGAGGCAATAATTTCAAAATCTTTTGGAATATTTAAGATGGTATCACCATGCGACATCCATACTTGACTTCCATTGGTCATTCCTTTCACCAACTCATGAGTATCATCAATATAAGAAAGGTTAGCTCTACCATACTCTCTAATTTCAGATGGCATCACTTCTCCACCATCGTATTGAGATAAAAGCTGTGCACCATAGCACACGCCCAATAGTGGGAATGTTTTTCTGATGGCACTTAAATCAGGTTTTGGAGCATCCTCATCTCTTACAGAAAAAGGACTTCCTGATAAAATTACACCTTTAATATGAGAACCCATTTCTGGAATTTTATTATAAGGATGTATTTCGCAATAAACATTTAACTCTCTGATTCTTCGAGCAATAAGCTGAGTATACTGTGAGCCAAAATCAAGTATTAATATCATTTCTTCCATGGCTGCAAAAGTATAAAATGTAATTGAAAAAATGATGATAAAAAATGCTAATTATTGGGGCTTATTGATGGACTCTTTTATTGGGGTATTTTGATAAAAAATAATGCTAAAGATTATAAATCAATCAAAGGTTAACAAGAATACAAAAGGCTTACTTTTTCTGAAATTAAAAAATCACTGCTTATTCCGAGGATGGTGATTCAATATCTCTGCTCTTAAAAAGCTTCTGTCGAGGTGGGTATAAATTTCGGTAGTGATAATAGACTCATGACCAAGCATTTCTTGTACAGCTCGTAAATCAGCACCGCCTTCTACCAAATGGGTAGCGAAGGAATGACGGAAGGTATGCGGGCTGATATTTTTATGAATACCAGCACGTTCAGCTAAATCTTTAATGATGATGAAAATCATATTTCTAGTGAGCTTGGCTCCTCTTCTATTGAGAAATACAAAATCCTCAAAACCTTTTTTCACATCAACATGCACACGTACTTGATCTACATATAAGGCAATCTGTTGCAAGGCTTGACCACCAATGGGAACCAGCCTTTCTTTATCGCCTTTACCAATCACTCTAATAAAAGACTCCTCTGGATAAATATTTGAGATTTTTAGCTCTACTAATTCTGTTACACGAAGGCCACAGGAATATAGAGTCTCTAGAATCGCTTTGTTGCGCTCCCCTTCAGGTTTACTTCTATCAATCTCACCTATCATGGAATCAATTTCCGGAAGGCTTAAAGTCTCTGGAAGTTTTCTTCCCAATCTAGGTAACTCTAATAAATCTGTTGGGTCGTCTTCAATGATATTTTCTAGCAATAGAAATTTATAGAAGGCTTTCACTCCAGAAATAATGCGTGCTTGAGAACGGGCACTTAATCCAATTTCTGCTAACCATTGGATAAAAGTTTGCAAATTCTGCAAACTCATTTCTTTCAGACTTAAACTAGGACTAGGAATTTGACAAAAAGAAAGAAGCTTAATGATATCATTCTCATAAGCTTCAATACTATTTGGAGACAAAGATTTCTCCAACTTTAAATAGATGAGGAAGCTTTTTAAATATGGATGAGAGCTAGACATTAGTCCATCTTAATTTTAGAAAGCTCTCTCCTATCCTTTTTAGTTGGGCGACCTGCCCCTCTATCGCGGTGTTCTGTTCGCATTTCATTAATCATTTCCACTCTTTCGAGTTCTTCTTGAGGAGTAATATCTTTATATTTTTGCACAGCAAGGCTAGCACTCATTCTGTTTTTAATGACGTCTACGACTTCTATCACTTTATTCATGATATTCACTCGCAATTCAATCACATCACCAACCTTGACCTCACGTGAAGCTTTTACAGCTACATCATCAATCTTTACACGACCATTTTTACAGGCTTCAGCAGAAATACTTCGTGTTTTATAAAGACGAATAGCCCAAAGATATTTATCAATGCGAACTCCTGCCATTATTTATCTCTAAAAAACAATTTCATGGGGCTTCCATTAAAATTAAAGTTCTTACGAAGTTTATTTTCGAGGAAACGTGAATAAGGATCTTTCACCTCATTCGGAAGGTTACAGAAGAAAACAAATGAAGGATAGTGAGTTTTTAACTGGGTCACGTATTTAATACGAATATAACGCTCTCTGCTGGCTTGCGGAGGAGGAACAGACTCGATAATAGGTAACATGATATCATTCAACTTACTTGTTGTGATCTTTCTTGTTCTATTCTCATATACTTCATGAATAGTCTCCAAAGTTTTATGAATTCTTTGCTTAGTAATCACAGAAGTAAAAACGATAGGAATATCGGTAAATGGAGCTGTTCTTTGACGAATTTTTTCAGCAAACTCTAGATGAGTATTAGAACCTTTTTCAACTAAGTCCCATTTATTCACGACAATAACAACACCCTTATTATTTTTCTGAATGACAGAGAGAATGGCTAAATCTTGAGCTTCGAAGCCTTCATTGGCATCAATCATCAAAACACAAACATCGCTATTTTCTATAGCCCTAAGTGAACGCAAAACACTATAAAACTCAATATCCTCATTTACTTTGGCTTTTTTTCTAATTCCGGCTGTATCTACCAATTTGAATTTGAATCCAAATCTGTCGTATTCAGTATGAATAGTATCACGTGTAGTCCCCGCAATATTAGTTACGATATTTCTTTCATCGCCCAATAAAGCATTCACCAAACTCGATTTCCCAACATTAGGGCGACCAACAACAGTAAATCTAGGAATATTATCATTTATAGGTTCTGGCGCTTCTTTAGGAAAAGCTGGAATAACTACATCCAATAAATCACCTGTTCCTGAACCATTGATAGCTGAAATACTATATACTTCACCTAATCCTAAAGCATAAAACTCAGCACTATTTACATACATAGCTGAATTATCCACTTTGTTAGAAACTAGAAAAATGGTTTTATTGGAAGTACGAAGCATTTCAGCAGCATCTTCATCAAGAGGAGTAATTCCATCTTTTACATCAACCAAAAAGAGAATAACATCCGCTTCATCAATGGCCAATTGCACTTGTTTTCTGATTTCTTCTTCAAAGATATCATCAGATCCCATTACATATCCACCTGTATCAACCACATTAAACTCTACACCATTCCAATGCGATTGTCCATAGTGCCGATCGCGTGTAACGCCGCTAGTAGGCTCTACTATAGCTTGACGTGACTTTGTCAAACGATTGAATAATGTTGATTTGCCCACATTGGGTCTTCCTACTATTGCTAAATAATTTCCCATTCTTCTATTTTTCGGCTGCAAAAATAGCCTTTTTCACTGAATTAGTAGCGAATAGCTTATTTTCATTTGCAAATAATTCGATAATTTTATGGGTAAGGCTATTTACAGGGCGCTCATCGAGATTTTATTTGTTTTTTTTTCGATTTTCAAAATACTGATTTATTGGGGCTTATAAATTATTTCATTTTTTTTTGAAATATTCTTTTGAAAACTCTTGCAGATTTAAAATTTACTACTACTTTTGCACCCGCAATCGAGCATGATTCCGTAGCTCAGTTGGTAGAGCAACGGCCTTTTAAGCCGTGGGTCCTGGGTTCGAATCCCAGCGGGATCACAGAAAAGTATCATAATCCGATAAGTTTTTAGCTTATCGGATTTTTTATTTGGGGGATAGAATGGAAACTCGATTGAAATGTTATCCCCAAATAAAAAAAACATATGAGAAATGGGAATAGATTTTGTAATTTCAAAATGGAGAACTATTGGGAGCATGAAATTATCCCTGAGTTTTTTTTAATTCGAATAGGTTATAGAGCAGAAACTTTTTCAGCTTATGACCATTTACTTTGAGCTCCTGAATTTCTTATTAAGCCATAGAAGGTAGTAGCTTTTCATTTTAATATTTCAAAATATTTCAATTACATCTTACTTTCAAATCTAAAACTCAATATTCTAGTTACTTTGGATCTCAAATTGAATGGACTTAGGTTGGTTTCTTAAAAAATCTGTTTATAATCTTTAATAGATAGATTAAGTCTATCTTCTTTCATAATACGCCTCCGAGTAAACTATAATTAAAGGCAGTCTGATTAGGCAAAATCACCCAATACAACTTCTTCTATTCAGAATCAAATCTTCCAGCTTCAAAATAATTGTAGGCTTTCTCAAGTAGATATTATAAAGTTCGTTTTTAAGATATTAAAAAACTATTGAGGGTATATCAATAGTTTTTTGGTTTTCTTTTTACCTTAAGATTGTATTATTTCCCAAACACAAAGAGAATGGAGAAAACTTTTGTAATTTTGTTCTGAAATCATTTTATTATCTCAAATCACTATATTGAACGCAATCCAATGAAATTATTACACACTTCCGACTGGCATCTTGGACATCGACTACATGAGCAATCACAATTTGAGGAGCAATCTTTATTTCTCACCTGGTTACATGAGTATATCATTGATAATGAGATAGAAATATTATTAATTTCTGGAGACATTTTTGATAATGGAACGCCCTCCTCTCAAAGCTTGAAATTATACTATGATTTTCTAGTTCAGCTCACCAAAACCAATTGCAATCATATTGTCATTATAGGTGGTAATCATGATTCTCCAGGTACTTTAAATGCTCCAAAAGAACTTCTAAATGCTTTGTCTATTAAAGTAGTGGGTAAAGCCTCTGAAGATATTAAAGACGAAGTATTTAAATTAAATAGCAATTCTGAAGAAATCATTATTGCAGCCATCCCTTATTTACGTGATCAGGACATTAGAAAAGCGGTTGCTGGAGAAGCTTTTGACGAGATAACAGAACGATATAAGAAAGCATTAACTAAGCATTATACAGAAATTGCAGAATACTGCGATTCTATAAAAAGTAAGAATACACCTATTATAGCTATGGGGCATTTATTTGCAGCGGGAGGAAGTGTTTCTGAAAGTGAGCAAAATATTTATGTTGGGAATCTTGGTCATATTGGAGCACAAGATTTCCCCAAAACCTTTGATTATATCGCCTTAGGACATTTACATCGGGCTCAAACGGTAGGTGGCGTAAGCCATATTCGCTATTGCGGCTCTCCTTATATTTTGAGTTTTAGCGAAATAAATTCGGATAAGAAAATTCTTGTCATTGAAACCAAAGGCAAGGATATCAGTAGTATTGAAGAGTTTATCATTCCTCAATTTAGAGTGGTAATAAGAGTGACAGGGAATTTAAAATCTTGTATCATACAATTGGGAGTTATCAGTAGCAATTCTTATCAACTAAAGCCTTGGGTGGAAGTAGTTTTAGATAATGAAGCCAATGCCAATATGGGCTATGCTGAAATTCATAAGGCTGCTGATGTACTTGATTTGGAAATTTTAAAAGTTACACTAAAGAACCAAAGAAACACCATGGGATTAGAGCAGTTGATCCATGATTCAAAAAAAATAAAAGCCCTCTCTCCTATTGATGTATTCAAATTAAAATGTGAAGAGCAAAACTTTAATTTAGATGAGAATGAAGAGATTATGGATGCTTTTAGTGAGATTTTAAACAAGGTTAGAGAATACTAGATTAGGCTATTATGAAAATTTTAAAGATAGAGCTACAAAACATCAACTCCCTAAAGTCTGATATTCCTATCATCATCGATTTTGAGCAAGCTCACTTTCAAGATGTGGGATTATATGCTATTACAGGTTCTACAGGAGCTGGGAAAACCACTATTCTAGATGCCATCACCATTGCTTTATATCATGAGGTTCCTCGTTTTAAGAAATCGAATATTAAGGCTGGTTTGGTAGATGTAGTGAGCTATGGTGCAGTTGAAGCTTTTTCTAGAGTGCTATTTGAAAATGATGGACAAGAATATGAAGCCAGTTGGACCATGCGATTGGCTACCAAAACTGGCAAAAAGCTAAATAATCCCAAGGAGGAAGTCCGTTTGAAAAATATCAGTAGCGGAAAAATTATTGCGGAGAAGAAAAGAGAGGTTCAGCAACAGGTTGAAAGGGTTTTACAATTAAATTATAATCAGTTTTTACGTTCTGCTATGTTGGCCCAAGGTGAATTTGCTTCTTTTCTATCGGCCAATGCCAAAGATAAAGGCGACCTATTGGAACAGATTACCGGTGAAGATATTTATAAGAAAATTGGGGAAGGCATCAACCAAAAGCAATACGATGAAAAGAAGAAATTAGAAGCCATACAAGCTCGTATTAATCATGAGGATTTACTTTCTAGTGAAGATAGAATAGCACTTCAAGAAGAAGAAAAAAAGTTGAACGAGCAGCTCACACATTTGAATCTAGAAATGCTAAATCTGACTAAGATTATCGAATGGTATAAGAGAGCGGATGAATTAATGCTGCAAGAAAAGGAAATTAAATTAGGAGCTGAAAATCTGCAAATCGAGTTTGAGCAAAATAAACCTAATTTCCATCGGCTTTTATTACATGAAAAAGCTGAGGTTTTTAAGGATATTATTGGAGAAATTACTCGAAGTAAAGAGTTTATATTACTGAAAGATAAGAAGCTCCATCTTGTACAAGAGAACTTATTAAAGCTACAGCCTCTTATTGAAAAGATAAAAAAGGAGGAGGCTAATCATTTAAAATTAGTTGAAGAGAAAAAGAAAAACTTTCAAGATTGGATTCCAAAGTTAGATAAAGTTGCTCAGTTGGATGGCCAAATTTCAAACAAAAAAGAACTTCAAGAGAAAAGCCTTATTCTTCTTAAGAAGAATAAATCAAGCCTTCTCGGTCATGAAAATGAAATCAAATCTTTTCAGGATTCAAAGCAGAAATATAGTCTTGAAATCCAGAAGCTAGAACGGTATATTCAGGAACATAAAACCTTAGTGGAGATTGAAACACATTGGCCCACTTGGAATACTCAGTTTGCTAAATTACGTGATCATCAGCAGCGAACAGGAATAGGCGCTAAACAGATTAGTATAGATAAACAAGAAATCGCTGAGAATAATGAAAAGCTGAAGTCTTATCATTTGGCCTCCTCAAAAAACAAAGCAGAGTTGATCCCTATTCAGGAGAAACTCCTTATCAATGCGAAACAATTAAAAGAGAAAGATTTAGATAAAATACTAAAGCAACAAGAACAGTTGGTGCTTGATTTGAATAAATGGGATAAAGCTTTACAATTAAGTCAACAATTTAATGACTTATCTAAGAACATGTTGAATCTAGAAGCTCAGAATACAGCTATTACAAAGCATATTGAAAAGTTGAATCTGTCTTATGAAAAAGCAAAACTAGACCTGGAGAAGGCAAGAATGGCTGTTGTGGATATGGAAAAGATAGTAAATCTTGAAAAATCCATTAAAAACTTAGAAGCGGAACGCTCCAACTTGGAAGAAGGAAAAGCCTGTCCCCTATGCGGTTCCGAATCTCATCCTTATGTGGAAAAGTATAAAGATTTGAATATTTCCGAATCTGAAGCAGAACTAAAAAGTCGAAAAGAGATTTTTGAAAAGTTGCAATCAGAAAAAGGTAAAGTAGAAATTGAAGTCACTCAAGCAAAATCTAGTCAAGCTCACCTTCTAGAGCAGCTTCAACAAGGCCATCAGTATATTGTAAAAGTAAAATCAGATTCGGAGCTATTGCATCTAAACTTTGAATTGGGGAAAACTGAATTCATTGAGCAACAAAAAGAGAAGATAGAAAAAGAAATAGCGCGTTTAAAAACTGAAATCGATAAATATCACCTTCTTCAGAAAGAAAAAGCAAATGTTGAAAAAGATGTACAGCAAAAGAATGAAACACTTCATAGCTTAAATCAGCAAATAGCTTCTGTTGAGGGAGCCAATAAACAACTGATAGAGAAACTGGTAGAAAAAGAAAGTCTGCTAGCTCAATTATTAGAAGAAACCAAAGAGATTGAAAGTCATTTAAAAGAGCAGCTCAGTCAATTTCAATTGGAATGGCCGAGTATTCATGAATCAGAAACATTCATCAAGAATCTTCAGGAAGGCATCTCTAAGTATAAGAAACAAGAGAAATCTCAAGAAGCCTATAAAAAGCAAGTGGATGAACTAAACCTCAAGCTCAAGAATACCGAAGTCCAGCTCCAAACTAAAAAGAAAGAATTGGAGGAGTCTAATAAAGAACTAATGGCTTTAGACCAGGAGATTTTGGCTTTCCATAAAGAGCGGAACGAGATTTTACCCAGCGAAACGAGTGTAAAGAGTAAACGAGTCACTTTAGAAGAAGAAGAAAAGCTAGCTGCTAAAAATTTGGAATCAGCTCTACAAGAAAAACAAAAACTCGAAACCGCATTAACCCAAAACACAACGGAGTCCAAGAGTATCCAAAATGATTTATTTGAGAAAAAGAAAGCACTTCGCGATTTCCAATCCGACTTTGAAAAGCGACTGACCCCAAGTCAGTTTCTTGATATTGAAGAAATTAATGCTGCTTTACTGGAAAGTGAAATCAAAGAAGTCTTACAAAAGCAAAAAGCAGAAATCGATAAAAAAGCTATTGAAATAAAAGCTTTAGAAGAAAAGAACAAACAGGAATACAAGGCATTATTAGAACAGAAAACTTTTGAACTAGCGAAAGATGAAGCGGAGAAGCAAGCCGAACTCGCCAAAGAAGAAAAAGATAAAAAACTCAAGCGCTCTGGAGAAATCACCCAAAAGGTTGCCCATGATCAAAAGGTAAAAGAGCGAAATAGTGGAATCTTTAAAGAGATAGAGGCTCAAGAAAAGCAAGTCAAAAAATGGAAGGATCTCATGGATTTATTGGGTGGTTCCAAACATGCTTTTAATACTTATGTCCAAAGGCTTACCTTAAAATCATTGATTGGATTAGCCAATATCCATTTATTCAAACTCAATAAGCGCTATTCCTTAAAAATGAAGGAGCATTATGCCTCAGGAGAGGAATTGAACTTTAATTTAGTGGACCATTATCAAACCGATGAAGAACGCTATGTAGATACCAGCAGTGGCGGGGAAAAATTCCTCATCAGCTTAGCATTAGCATTGGGATTATCAGACCTAGCCAGTAGCAATGTGAAAATAGAATCTCTATTTATTGATGAGGGTTTCGGAACCTTAGATAATGTCACCCTAGAAACAGTAATTTCAACTTTAGAAACTCTACAGGCACAAGGAAAAATGATAGGAATCATTTCCCATGTAGAGAATTTAAAAGAGCGTATTCCTACTCAAATTCAATTGATTAAAAAGAGCAATGGGGTTAGTGAGGTGGAGATTGTATAAAACTAAGCCCCCCCCCCAATAATATAATTACATCGGGCTTAATCCTTGCTTTATTTAAATTGAATTCTCTAATGCTTCTTCCCACCAAAAGAAAAGATACGAGAAATATTAAATCCAAAGTATATATCACCATTTCTCCATTTATCAGTAGTATGAGTTAAAAAATCTGTCACATTGATAGGTACCGAATTTGTGAAGAATAATTGGAATACATGTCCTCCTGTTTCAATATCAAAGCCAATGGTCAATGAATTGGTATAATCGTAAGAATGAATCTGATCAGGAATCACATAATGATATTCCACATTAATACTGGTTCTTTTGGTGAATTTATATCTTCCTCCTGCACCAATAGTAAAAATATCGTTATGGTCTTTAGCCGTAGCCACCAAATTCTTATGAACTAAGGATGGCATGAATTGCAAACTCAAATTCTTGTTGAACTTTCTAGCCACTATAGCTTGAAAAAGATAAGTCATTCTGCTAGAGAAATAATTCTCTTGGTCTGGATTCTCCCACTTCAATGTATTAATACTTGTCCCAGCCACAAGATTCAAGGTAACAGGCATTTTCTTTAGTCCTTTTGATTGTCTGAGCACTTTATACTTTAAATATCCATCGTATGTTTTGTTATAACTACTACGACCATAACCAACCGTCAATCGGTCAGTAATTCCGTATTCCAAACCCAAACGAATGGTCGCTTGATCGAGCCCGAAAAACTCATAAGCCCCTCCATTAATGTTTCCAAAATGGTGAGATATTAAAAAAATCATATCGTTTTTTACGGGATTCTCCACACTATATCCTAGAGCCAAACGTGTGGTTTTAAATGTAGCAGATGTATAATCTATGGTTTCATCTTCGCCAAATATATCCATTAAATCATCTTGAGCAAAAGAGGAAATCAGTCCAAAAAACATTAATCCAAAAAATAGTACTATTCTTTTCATTTATATAGTTTTATATGCAATTATCTCTATAATTTCTTTAGGTCCACATTGATAAAGACTTCAATCTCTTCAGCTATGTTTTTCACCACCGCTCCAGGGATTTTAATATCATATTCTTTAGGTTCTATCATTATTTTCGAAGTCGCCGAAATCATGTCTTTTTGAACATTCATCATACCATCGGCTTCCACATCCATGGTCATTCCGTGTATGGTTAATTTCCCTTTTACTTTAACAGGAAGCTCTCCCATTTTTTCCAGATCAACATCCTCATTATTGACAATTTTGCCCTTAAAAAATGCATTTGGGAAATCATCACTTTCCACATAATTCTCATTGAAGTGCTCCTGCATCAAGGCTTTTTCAAATTCAAATGATTTCATGAGAACTTTAAAAACAAAAGCTCCATTTTCATGGTCATAAGCAGAATTTACCTGTTTATTATCTGCTTCAATGGTCTCCATTGGTGTTTCCGAATAGAATCGAATATGACCAGATTTCGTCACGAATTTTTGTGCAAAAATGGAAGTCCCCATCATCAACACTGCCATTATAAATATATACTTTTTCATTTCTTAGATTTTAAGTTTATTATTTTTTAATTAGTGAAGCCTTTTCTAAAACCACATCGCTTTCATTATAGCCCGTACAATATGCTTTTAGAAGCACCGGCTTATCTATTGCTAGAAGTTCTAAATTATCATTATAATCTGCTAGAAAAGTCGCTCTTACCCCTTCTGGACCAAACATTCCTTGGTCATAAACGAAAACCATAGTTTTAACTCCCTCGTTGTTTTCTATCTCTTGAGGAGTTCCAGATAGTTCAACAATCTTTCCTGTGAACTCTTGGGATTTTCCTTCATTCTTGCATTTGTCAAACAATTCTTTTGCCGTAATACTGATTTCTGCATCAATATTTTGATAATCAGGATGCGATTTATTATACATAAAGAAATAGCCATAAACTCCAGCTATTAGTCCTATGAGTAGTAATCCAAGAATTATTTTCTTCAGCATATATTTAGATTTTATTGTTTTTTTTAATGTATTTTGATGTCAAAATATTATTTTTAACCTCTTTTTTGGTTCGAAGTTCGAAGCTAGAAGTCCGAAGAAATGCTCCACCTACTTCCAGCTTCTAACTTCCAACTTCCTTTTAATTATTTGGACTTCCATCAGCAATCCATTTCTGAATTTGGAGAAGGCTACAGTCACTCAGTTTACTACCTCCAAGTGGCATGGCAGAATATCCACCTTCATGATTGATACTACCCCATAAACGTCCATCATCGGCTACTTTTTTTAATTCTTCATAAGTATCTACCCTCACACCTCCCGAAGGATTACTTTGTTGATGACAAGATACACAACTGGCTTCCATGATGGGTTTTACAGTTCCAGAATAAGTGACATTATTCACATCACAGGTCTCAGTATCAAAAGGATATAAATCTTCCTTATTATCATAATAGCAGGCTGTAAAAAACAGAGGAAGCAAAATTGCTAGAAATATCGGTCTAATTATTCGGTGTTCCATCTTCAATCCATTTAGTTATTTTGTCCATATTACAATCATTAACCGATCCTCCTGGGGGCATTTGGGGAGCGCCATTTGAACCTGATAGTACGTTTACCAATAATCCAGAATTGGCCACAAAGGAAATCTCAGTATAATTCGATAATAAAATCCCTCCTTCAGGATTGGCTCCTGTATGACAACTGGCGCAGTTATTACTAATAATAGTTTGAATATCATTTGCAAAACTCACCGATTCTAAATTACAATCTTCAATACATTGATTATTTTTTGCACCTTGAGAAATCCATTTTCTGATTAACTCTTTTTGCTCCCTTGTCAATGAAGCCATTGGCGGAGGAGGCATCAAATCATCACCATCCTCAAAAAGCACTTCATATAGTTCTGAATCTTCAGGTCGAAAGGGTTTTACTTCTCCAGTTTTAATAATTCTGATATAGCTACTTAAATCTACACCATGTTCTGCAGAAGCGGCATCATGACATCCACTGGTTGCACATGTAGAATTGATTAATGGTTGAATATCGTTGACAAAATAAACAGTATCACTATTACAGCTTAGACTTTGTGTTGGTGTTTCTAAAGACTCGGGTACTACCCTCTCATGCTTACAACTCACTACAATTAAGGCAATAAACGCCATTAAAACTACTTTTCTCATTTAGATATAGGTTTGATTTTATAAATAGGCTATCTAAAAGTACAGTATTAGAATGATTTCGTTGCTTTTGTCTTACAGATTAACAATTGTTTAACGATAGGCGACTGTCTAAGGATTGCATAGTTGTTGAGCGTCATGAAACATTGTGATCATCATAAAAAGGAAATAAATATTAAAGATTTAATGTACTAATATACATCACAAAGAATTAGTGCTCTCAAAAAATAGACTTAATATTTGCCTTTCCAGCGTTCTTTAATTTTTTGCTGATCTGCTTGCTCTCGTTTATTATTACCAGGTTGGTATAAAGTGATTCCTTTAACTCTTTCGGGCATAAACTCTAGATCTACAAAATTGTTTTTATGCTCGTGGGCATATTTATAATGAGCGCCATAACCAATTTGCTTCATGAGCTTGGTAGGTGCATTTCTAAGATGCAGTGGGACTGGCAAATCTCCAGTTTTCTTAACTAAGCTTTGGGCTTGATTTATGGCAGCATAAGTGGAATTACTCTTATCGCTATTGGCTAAATACACTGTAGTCTGGCTGAGGATAATCCTCGATTCGGGCCAGCCAATCTTACTCACTGCGTCGAAACAGGCATTGGCTAGAAGAAGTGCATTGGGGTTAGCATTTCCAACATCTTCTGATGCTAGTATCAAAAGACGACGAGCAATAAATTTAACATCCTCTCCTCCTTCTATCATACGGGCTAACCAATAAACTGCAGCATTAGGGTCACTACCTCTTATGGATTTGATAAAAGCAGAGATGACATCATAATGCATTTCTCCTTTTTTATCATAGGTCGCTAAATTCTTTTGAATCAATTCGGAGACTAAAGCATCTGTAAACTCTATTTTTTTAATCTGAGAACCAAAGGTTCCAACAACCAGTTCAATGGCATTATAGAGTTTACGAGCATCTCCTCCAGAAACTCTAAACAAAGCTGCCGTTTCCGTAAACACTAAATCTATACTTAAAGCTTCTGAATAATAGGTCTTAGCTCTTTCCACTAATTGCAAAAGATGTTTTTCTTCTAATGATTTCAGAATATAAACCTGTGAGCGTGATAATAGCGGAGAAATCACTTCAAAAGAAGGATTCTCAGTAGTGGCTCCAATTAGCGTTACAGTCCCAGTTTCAACAGCTCCTAATAAGCTATCCTGCTGCGATTTGCTGAAGCGATGAATCTCATCTAGAAATAAAACCGATTTACGTCCTGATGCACTTGCTTTATCAATAACTTCCCTAACTGCTTTCACTCCCGCATTAATAGCTGATAATGAGTAAAATGGGACATCCAAATTCTGACTTAATATAAAAGCCAAAGTAGTCTTTCCAACACCTGGAGGTCCCCAAAGAATCATAGAAGGTGTATTTCCAGCATCAATAGAACGACGTAATATCCCTTTATCGCCAATTAGATGTTCTTGACCAATATAATCATCAAAATTAAGTGGACGAAGGATTTCTGCTAATGGCTTAGTGGAGTTCATACTGGTTACTGGTTACTGGTTACTGGTTGTTTCAAATTTAAAAGCTTCCATCATTTTGCGAAAAATTTCTGTATTTTCATAAATACCCATAAAGGCATCTGCTCCCGGGCCATAGGCAAAAACAGGAACCATAACGCTGGAGTGACTGCCTGTGGTGAATCGTCCTTCTACCTTTCCTTTTTCTGGATCTGCATCATGTACACTCATTCCACCAGTTTCATGGTCGGCAGTGATGATGACTAAAGTATGGCCATCTTTTGCTGCAAACTTTAAAGCCTCTCCAACCGTTCTGTCAAAATCCAACATTTCTTCTACCACATAGCCTACGCTATTATCATGTCCTCCCCAATCAATCTGAGATCCTTCTACCATTAAGAAGAACCCATCCTCATCTTTTGAAAGAATTTCAATGGCTTTATTAGTAGAGTTTGGCAAAAACTCGCCACGTGCTGGATATTTATCAATGTGGCCACTGCTTAATAATCCAGCAATTTTACCTCCTTTAATCTTGTCCAACTCTTGCTCTGTTTTGGCTAACTGAAAACCTTTAGCTTCTAAATCTGGAAGTAAAGTCCTGGTATCTTCTCTCTTATTAAAATCATCAAGACCTCCTCCGATAAATACATCTAAGTGGTCGGAAATAAAGAATTCGGCAATCTCTTCATATAGTTTTCGACTCGGAACATGTGCTACAAAAGAAGCAGGTGTAGCATGGGTGATTTTTGCTGCAGCAACCAATCCTGTTGCTTTGCCATGTTGTGAAGCTATTTCTAAAATGCTTTCTACTGCATTACTATCTGCATCCATGCCAATAAAACCATTATTGGTTTTTATTCCACAGGCCATTGAAGTTCCTCCGGCAGCTGAGTCTGTCTTATATTTATTTTTGCTCTTTGTTTTTTGCAAACCTAATCTATTGGCATATTCAATATATAATTGATCATTATTTGCGCTTAATCCAGCAAATACTTCACTCACACCCATTCCATCTCCTATTAATAAGATGATGTTTTTAATTTCCGCATTTGGATTTACTACAGCGGGAATCACTTCTACCTGGTGTTGATTATTAGTAGTATAGGTTTGTCCAACAGCTTCTTTTTTATAATCTCCTTTTAAATATGCTTTGGCTTGAGTAGTCTTAGCAGTTTGAGTAGTTTGAGCCCATGAAAACTGAGCCATAAAAACTAATAGAATTAAAATCTTTATTCTTTGAATCATTATATTTGCTTTAATTTGAAAGTGTAAAATTACAAATTCTTTCCAGCTAGCAGGTTTCCTGAGGATGGAAATTCAATAATTAAGCATTCTTTAAGATATAATTAATGATAAATGAGTAATACGAGTCAAAACTAGCGCTTAGAGTAAATTGTTGGCAGTTTTATTTCAAAGTGAACCACAATAGATCTCAGTATAATGATAATAAAAATAGCTAATAATTCCACCCATAAACCATTCATACCTAAGTTATGGAGGACAAAATACAAACTACCTCCAAAAATACTAATAGTGGCATAGACTTCTTTTTGAAATATCATGGGTACGTCATTCACTAAAATATCACGAATAACTCCACCAAAAGCACCAGTTATTGTACCAAGAGCAATACAACTCACACCTGACAAATCATTTTGTATTCCAATCTTTACTCCAATAATGGTGTATAAAGCCAATCCAATAGTATCAAATAAGGATAATGTAGTACGAAGGTAGCCCAGTTTCTTCCTAAATAAAATAGAAAAAATAGTACCTCCAATAATGATATAAGTATAGATGGGTTCTGTAAGCCAAAACACAGAACGATTGGCAATAATTACATCACGAAGCGATCCTCCACCCACAGCAGTTGCAAAGGCAATAATAAAAACGCCAAATAAATCGAGTTTCTTCTCCATCGCCGTCAAAGCACCTGAAATAGCAAAGGCAAACACCCCTACAACCGTGATGATATCTATAATTTGTTCCACTGGTTCCATGCTGCAAAGTAAATGCAAAATGCATTGTTTTAATCACTTTTTGTAAATTTATTTTCATTCAAAATTGACATCTGATTGAACAAATATTATATTTGTTTGTCTATAAATACGTTTATTATGAAATATATTATCTCTTTTTTATTGTTATTTAGTATATCTATAACATATCTGCAGTCTCAAAATACTAAAACGCAAAAAGAAAGCGAAATTCCGAAATTCTTTACTATTGATGAGATTGAGTATTTTCCACTACAAGAATTAGATTGGTTATTGGATTCTGCTTACAATTATTTAAGTTCACCCGAACTCATTTGGAGACCAAGCAGAATAACAAGAATAGCTGACAGAACTTTAACAGGTCTTCCATTGGTATTTGAAGAGCTAGGTTACGATTCACAACTCGAGGAATATTTTATAAAGATTAAACATACTTGGGAGTACCCTGATATCAATAATAGAAATGTATATACGAAGTCTTTATTTAGTATTTATCAAGAAACTGGATTAACTACACCTTATTCAAGATACACCTACATTAATGATGAAAACGGTCTTGTTTCTGAAATCAATGAAGAGTTTTATAATAATTCATGGTATGGGGAAAAAACAGTATCTTATATGTCAAATACTGAAAACTATACTGAGAGATATTTTAGAAACAATGAAAACGAAGAATGGAATTTTAGAGGAAAAGGTCATAATTATGATGATATAATTAATCAGCGACTCGTATCCTATTCTATGGAATATTTAGATACTATAGTAAAATCATACTGGTATTATAATTCTGAAGGCCACAAATTTTTGTTCGTGAGATATTTTAGGGATGACAACAATTTTTGGCTTAAAAAGTATAAAGCAAATTATATGTATAATGATAATAATGAAGAAATTGGATACAACCATTATTACTTTACCGACAACAATTGGATTCATTTAGATTCTATTATAAACACTTATGATGATTTTGGGTTTTTAAATTCAACAACTTGGATACAATGGAGGTCAAGTGGATATTGGAAATTCAAAGAAAAAACAGACTATGTTAATGATAGTTTAGGTAACATTTTAATGGAGTTGAGCTTTAACGATATTGCTGACACCGTTTGGGTAAGATCTCAAAAATGGGAATACATTTTTAATAACAATCATCAAATGATCGAAAAGGTTAAAAGCTCTTTTTATGCTGATATAAACAGTTTCAGAAATAGGACTAAATGGAATTGGGAATATGATAATGATTTATTATTAAGCTATAGTATATACACATGGGACATTGCAGATTCGTTTTGGTTACCTAAAGAAGCAGAAAGAACAGAATATGACAACCAAAATAGAAAAATATTCTTTATAAAGGAGCGAAGAGATTCAACAAATCAATATTGGGTTCCAGATTATAAGACAGAAGAAGAATATTTCGACTCAGAAATACAAATTATTCGTAGTGGAGTTTACTTTGACTATAATGTAAATGAAAGTATTTGGGATAGTACCTCAAAAGGTCTTACATATTGGAATAAATACCTCACCAGTACCAATGAACTCCCAATAAACACCTTCAAGCTCTACCCTAATCCAAGTACAGAATTCATTATTATTGAATCTGATATTTACCATTCACAAAAAACAACTTATGAGATTTTTGATATACAAGGGCATATCCTTAATTCAGGAAAACTCTCTCCTGATGGAATGATTAAAATTAATCAATTGACAAAAGGCCAGTATTTTGTGAAAGTTTATAATCCTGAAGGCAGAGCATTGACTTTGAGTTTTGTAAAGAATTAATGCTATAAATGAAGCTAAATCTAAAAGCACTAAGTCAAAAAAGATAGTCACTAAAAGACCAGCTCAATTTTCACTAATAAACTCAGAGCTCATTCAGATATCAAACTAAGCCTAAGTACTTAAGACACTTTAGTTAGCTCTTAAACGAAACCATTCCCTGATTAATAGAATTAATAAAACTGAGTAAAATCTGGAAAAACGAGCGGTTTAAAATGCCGTCGGAACACAAGTATTATAACACAACTAATGATTGTAATATTTCTACAAAAGTAAGTAATCCAATTCTTTACTTCCATTACTAACTTCCTCTGGATCATCTATAAAATATAAAACATCTATTTTTTGGCATTAAGAGAATGAATATAAAACTTTAGCTCCTAATAGGTATAACATTTGAAAATGCTTACTTTTGCAAAAAAATAATATATGAATAATATAGTTTATGTGGGGATGAGTGCAGATATGGTTCATCCTGGTCATTTGAACATTATAAAAGAAGCTGCCAAATTAGGAGAAGTTACGATTGGTTTATTAACTGATAAAGCCATAGCCTCCTATAAAAGATTACCAGCTTTGGAATATGAGCAACGTAAAATAATCATTGAAAATATAAAAGGGGTTAGCCAAGTTATTCCTCAGCATGAATTAGATTACTCTGTTAATTTAAAGAAGATAAAACCTGCATTTGTAGTGCATGGCGATGATTGGAAAGATGGAATTCAAAAAATAACACGCCAAAGGGTCATTGAAACTCTTAATGAATGGGGTGGTAAACTTCATGAAGTACCTTACACCAAAGGAATATCCTCAACCCAGCTTAACCAAAGTTTAAAAGAAATAGGAACTACCCCTCAAATTAGAATGGCAAAATTAAGACGATTAATTGATGCCAAACCAATTGTAAGAGTGATGGAGGCTCACAATGGTCTTACTGGTCTTATTGTAGAAAATCTAACTGTTGATAAAGAGGGTAAGAAGAAAGAATTTGATGCCATGTGGCTAAGTAGTCTCACGGATTCAACAGCAAAAGGAAAGCCAGATATTGAAGCTGTTGATGTTACCTCAAGATTACATAGCTTAAATGATATTTTGGAAGTAACAACCAAACCTATTATTTATGATGGTGACACTGGTGGTATTCCTGAACATTTCTTATTCACAGTAAAAACACTAGAACGTCTTGGGGTATCTGCTATCATTATTGAAGATAAAACAGGCTTAAAGAAAAACTCTCTATTTGGAACTGATGTTGCTCAAACACAAGATTCTATTGAGAATTTCTGTCTAAAAATAGAAACTGGAAAGAAAGCTCAAATTACTGATACTTTCATGATTATTGCTCGTATTGAAAGCCTTATTTTAAAGCAAGGTATGGAGGATGCTTTAAAAAGAGCAAAAGCCTATATTCAAGCTGGTGCCGATGGTATTATGATTCATAGTAAGGAAAAAAGCTCAGATGAGATTTTAGAGTTTTGTGAGAAGTACAAGCAATTTGAAAATAAGAAACCATTGATTGTTGTTCCATCAAGCTATAATCATATTTACGAAAGTGAACTCATTGAAGCAGGTGCTAATGTGGTCATTTATGCCAATCATTTATTACGTAGCGCTTATCCAGCCATGGTTGATGTAGCAAAAACCATCCTAGAAAACGAGCGCTCCAGCGAAGTTAACGATAGATGTATGCCAATTAAAGAGATTCTTACTCTTATCAAATAAAAAGATTTCATTAAGCTTGTGCATTTTATGAACAAGCTTAATTCACCCGGTAATTTCCTAATTCGTCCAATAGTATTCTTATGATCAAACCTAGCCATTTCTATAATTTCCTAATAAAAAAGAACATAAGCTTTTTTACAGGAGTTCCTGATTCATTATTAAAAGATATATGTGCCTATATTACAGATAATACTTCTGCACAAAACCACATCATTGCTGCAAACGAAGGGAATGCAATTGCTCTTGCTGCTGGATATCACATGGCGACAAATAAAATACCCATGGTCTATATGCAAAATTCAGGTATAGGAAATGCTGTCAACCCACTTCTCTCCCTTACTGATGAAGAAGTATACAAAATTCCTTTATTGATGATGATTGGATGGCGCGGTGAAAAAAAAGATGAACCCCAACATATAAAGCAAGGAAAAGTTACAGCTGATTTGCTGGATGCGATGAAGATTCCTTATCTGATACTTGATGATGACGAACAAAAAGCTCAGATTCAATTAGAAGAAGTAATACTTAAAATTAATGAGACCAACACTGCTTTCGCTATTATCATAAGAAAAGGAACTTTCGAAAAATACAGCATCAAGAATAAACTAGAAACTAATTATTCTCTTTTGCGTGAGGATGCCATAAAAATCATTGTAAACCAATTGAGCGGCGATGAACTAATTGTTTCTACAACCGGCAAAACTTCACGAGAACTTTTCGAATACAGAGTTGAGAAAAACCAAAAACATAATGCCGATTTCTTAACCGTAGGTTCCATGGGACACGCTAGTCAAATTGCACTTGGAATTGCATTGAACAAACCCAATAGGAAAATCATCTGCATTGACGGTGATGGCGCTTTATTAATGCAAATGGGTGGTCTTTCTATTATTGGAGCTCAATCACCCAAAAACCTTTTGCACATAGTCATAAATAATGGTGCGCATGAGTCCGTTGGAGGACAACCTACGGTTGCATTTGGACTTGACATTCCTCAAATTGCCATAGCCAACAAGTATAAATCTGCAGTGCAAGTAGCAAATGCTCAAGAATTAGAACTTGCATTGAAAAAGTTGACAGAAAACTCTTATCCTGCACTTATTGAAATATTAACCAAAACAGGTTCACGTGATAATCTTGGTCGACCAACAATTAAACCTGTTGACAATAAAACAAACTTTATGCAAAATCTAGCTCAATAGCATGCAGATAGTATTTAAAGAAAATAGAGCGGAATTAACGGAACTTATTAAAGTCAAAAAATACAAGAATATCTTTCTGGTAAAAGGAGGCAAATCTTATACAGAATCTGGAGCTAAGAAATTTATTGAAGATACATTTCAAATCACAGATAGTTTCTCTGGCTTTGATAATAATCCACAGATAGAAGATTTAAAAAAAGGTATTGAAAATTTTCAGCAAAAGCCTTACGATTGTATCATTGCCATTGGAGGCGGAAGTGTTTTGGATATGGCAAAACTAATTAGTGTTTTTACCCACCAAAGTCATAGTATTGAAGATATTATCTTAAATAATAGTAAGATTAATAATCAAAAGACTCCCCTATTAGCTATTCCTACCACTTCTGGAACAGGGGCAGAAGCTACAGCATTCTCTGTTTTATATGTAAACAAGAAAAAGTATTCAGTAGCCAGCAAAACCATGCTCCCCAATTATGCTTATTTGTCTTCTTCCTTCTCATTAACTGCAAATAAATATTTAACGGCTTGTACTGGCGCAGATGCTTTTTGTCAAGCAGTTGAGTCAATTTGGAGCATCAATTCAAATTCTGAATCCCAAGAATATGCCTTAAAAGCTATTGAACTTGCATGGAAAAACCTTCCCAAAGCTGTAAACAATAATGCCAAAGCAAAAGAACTGATGCTAGAAGCATCCTTTTTGGCTGGGAAGGCCATCAATATCAGTAAGACCACAGCCCCACATGCCATATCTTATGCCTTCACTAGTTATTATGGAATCCCTCATGGACATGCCGTTAGTTTAAGCTTAGCTTATTTTTTCGAATTCAATTGCTATGTATCTCAGTCCAATTGCAATGATAAAAGAGGGAAAGAGGAAGTATTAAACCGATTAAAAAAGATTTTAAGCATATTGGGTTCAAACGAAACCACAATAAAAAATGATTTAAACAGTTTTTTCAAATCAATTGGTCTAGAAAACAAAATCTCTATATTAATAGAGAGTTTTAATCCAGAATTGATAATAGAGAATGTGAATATTCAAAGGTTGAAAAACAATCCTCGAAATATAGAATCAAAAGAACTACAAAATTTTATTAATCTATTAGAGCAAGATTAAAGATGTTTAGTATAAAATTAGTTTCAACTTAGAAGAAACCGATAATTAAATAGAAAAAAATAACAAAAATGATAGGGATTCTACTATATATTGATCCAGCTTCAACTAGTGCTTTACTGTATATTATTATTGCAATTGCTGCTACTTTAGGCTTTGCTTTACGTGGCTTTTTCTATAAAGTTAAAAATCTATTTCTTGGAAAAGGCTTTGTGAACACAAATGATTTTGAACATATTGACATCATCTTTTATTCCGAGGGAAAACAATATTGGCATGTTTTTTCTCCTATCATTAAAGCCCTTGTAAACAGAGACATTGAATGCGCCTATATTAGCTCTGATGAAAACGACCCTGGATTAAAATACAATTCCCCTCTTTTGCATACCAAATATATTGGTAACCTGACCATGACTTCGGTTTATTTAAACAAACTGAAAGCTAAATTTGTTGGGATGACAACACCTCAACTAGACGTGATGATGATACGCCGCTCTAAGCATGTTAAGCATTACGCACACATCGTTCATGCTCCAATTGATGTATTTACCTATAGAAAATTTGCATTTGACTATTTTGATTCTGTATTTTGCTCAGGTCCTCATCAAATGGAAGGAATAAGAAAGCTAGAAGAAAAAAGAGGCACCCATAAAAAACAACTACTAGAAACTGGTTTCACAGTCTATGACAAGATGTTAGAAGATATCAAAAGCCTACCAAAACCAAACAAATCAAGACCCGTTGTTTTAATTGCACCAACCTGGAAAGAATACTCTATTATCAATAGGTTTGGCCTTGATTTCTTTGAGAACCTATTAAAAGATGATTCCTACGATATTATTTTACGTCCTCACCCACAAACCTATGTGAGCCATCCTAAACTTATTGCTCAAATAGAGGAGCGATTGAAAAACGAAAGACATGTTAGCATAGATAGAGAGTCCCTCGGAACAGAAAGTATGCTTAAAGCTGATATGATGATCAGCGATTTATCAGGAGTCTTTTGGGATTTTATATTTCTTTATTCTAAACCAGTATTGCTTTTAAAAACCGACTTTGAATCCATCGAAGGTTTTGAAGGGAGTGAGTTAGATTATGAAATGTGGGAAATGAGAGAAAGGAGTAAAGCCGGTCAAGTGTTTGATGAAAACGACATTAAAAACATAAGTGGCATAGTAAGGAATTTACTTGACCATCCTCCTCTTACCCAATTAGAAGAATTAAGAGACCAATCTGTTTACCATTTTGGCCATGCTGGTGAAACAGCTGCCAATCAGATTTTGGAGATTGTAGAGAAAATAAATATGAACCAGCAATAAAATAAAGAATGAATATTTTTGAGCAAATCATGTCACCTTTTATATATATTATTGAGCAAATTCTATTGTTCAGTTATAGTATAACCGGAAATTACGGTATATCAATTATCATATTAAGCTTTTCTATATCTCTTCTATTATTGCCGGTTTTTATCTACATTGAAAAATCCAAAAAAAAGGATGATATAGTAAAGAAAAAAATGCAACCTCTTATTGATGAAATCAAAAGAGTGTATAAAGGACAAGAACGATTTTATTATATCAAAACCATCAACAGACAGCATAATTACAGTTCTTTTAAGGCATTAATTCCAATATTAAGTCTATTATTACAGATTCCTTTTTTTATTGCAGCCTATCAATTTCTTGAAAATTTCGAACCTCTTAATGGAGTTAGTTTTTGGTTTATACCTAACCTTAGTCAGCCAGATGGTTTTTTGGGAAGTATTAATATCTTACCCATCATTATGACATTAGTAAACCTAATCACAGTTTACTTTTACACTAAAAATGGGGACTCCGGAGAACGTAAGCAAATGTTGGTTCTTGCCATTGCATTTTTAGTTTTACTTTTCAACCTCCCCTCTGGATTAGTTCTGTATTGGACTATGAATAATGTTTTTAGCTTTTTCCGATTATTCATTACTAACCCTGAAGTGTTTCAAAGTAAAAAGACCTATCCCATAAATCGAATAAAAACCGATTATAAAGAGAACCTTTTCTCCCTAAGGATCATTTTTACTGCCTTAGTAACAATAGCCTTCGTTTCACAGTTTATCTGGGCCTTTCAACATAATTTCGATGATATTTACCTAAGGTTAGGTTTTGCATTTTTTTTTAGTTTCGTTCTAACTTTTATTGCATTCCTATTTATAATTATTTTTAGAAATAACAGGGAAGCTATTGTCAATTTCAAAGTTTCTCCTTTTTACTTTAATTCATTATTATTTCTTTCCATATATTTCTTCATTGCGGCAAATTTATATTTCTCTGGCGAGAACAAAGAATTATATATCATCACTCTTATTGTATTAATACTATCTCAATTCGTAGGATATGTATATACTTTAAGAGCAAAAAGAAATACAAATAAATATCTTTTTATCCCTACACAAATTATCCTAATTAGCTTGTTGGTATATCAGCTTTTAGTCTCTAGTTCGGTATTAAATGGTGAAGAATTCTCCTTTTCTATCGCAAAACTAAACCTAATAATAACCCCTTCCTCTTGGTCTGATTTAATTTTGCCTGGTTTTTTGTTTTCTTTTATTACCATGTTTTATTATTATTCAATAGTTCCAAAAAGTAGGAATGCCAAAACTCAAACTAGTTTCCAAATCTATTCTCTTTCAATTTTTTATGTTCTAGGTTTAATTTTTTTCTGGAATCCAATCTTAAGTTTAGCTTCATTCCCAGAAGCATTTGAATACACTGGTATTGATATTATTAAAAACAATATTCTCATTTTTATAATATCATCAGCTATAGCTTTAAGCATTTATTTCTTGATACCAAGTAGATTTAAGCAGTCCATTCTGATATTAGTCCTTATTGCTGTAATTACGACATTCATAAATACCTCTATAATACCTATTGATTTAGGAAGTTTACAAATAAATAAATTTGAGAAGGAAGCCAATCTTGCTACAGCCTCATATTATTATATTTTAGAGGCATTTATTCTTCTTATTCTTGTCTATTATTCCAGAAAAATCCTTTTATCAAAAAAATCTAGGTTATTGAAATTTGGATTAATAGCCCTTAATATAATAATCATTAGTCAAAGCTTAAACTCTTCAATTCAATCTGACAGTTTTTATAGAACAAACTCCAAACAAGAAATGGTAGAAACATTTGATCCAAACCAGGATCTCATCCGCTTCTCAAAAACTGAAAAGAATATCGTTTTTATCCTTCCTGATATGTTCCAAGGTTGGAGTATGAACAAAATCCTAAAAGACAATCCAGAATACAAAGATGTTTTTTCGGGCTTTGTTTGGTATCCAAACACTCTATCAATCTCTAGAGTTACAAACACGTCTGTACCAGGAATGTTAGGGGGATTTGAATTTTATCCAAACATACTAAATCAGGATTCTTTAACTTCAAACAGAGTTAAAACTACCAATGCAATGAAAAATCTTATTCATAAAGCCCATGATAAAGATTTTCAAATTACTATGACTAAATTCCCATATACCAATATGGATGATATTAGCCACAATCATAAACTCCCTATTTGGAGTGACCATTGGAATTTACATAAAAACGAACTAAATATTGCTAAAGCAACTGATAATGGCTTTAAAATCCTTACCCAAAATGCATTGTTTTATTCTGCCCCATTATTCCTTAAACCAAAAATTTACAACCAAATGAAATTAGGGAGTTCAGAAACAGAATCACTGAATGAAAGACGAAAAAACACTTGGATAGCAAAGAAATATAATTTTCTTCGCTTGCTCCCTTATATTTCAACAGCAGAGGATGAAAACCCAAATTTTATTATGATATATTCTAGTGTCCCACATTTTCCTTGGAATTATATTGATGATGATGGAGTATTAATTTCGGATGTTTCTCCTACTAAAAGTGCTCAATGGTCTCTCGAAAAATTTGCGCTTTGGATCAAATGGATGAAAGACAATGAGGTTTATGATAACACAAAAATAGTGATTGCCTCAGATCATGGAACCACCTGGGAAAAGTATAAACCAGGTTTAGATATTGATAATCCATTCAAAAATTACGAAGATAAAGGCCAATTGCTTTATGATATGTTATTTCAGCTGAATGCCCTACTATTTGTTAAGGACTATAATAGCCAAGGACAAGTAAAAGAAGACTGGAGAATGATGAGTAATGCTGATGTTAATTCAATTATGTTTGAAGAAGAAAACCCAACTATTGGAGCTCCTCCAAAGCATAGAACACTTACTGGTTATGTATCTTGGTGGAATAAGAAAATAGATACCGAAACTCAATATAACATACAACATGGTTATCAAGTTAAGAATAATATTTTCGATGCAAATAACTGGGAAAAAATTAATACCAAATAATATAAAAGCCAGACTCAATTGAATCTGGCTTTCGTTTTATAAGGAACAGTTTCTTATAGAATTTATATTCTTTCTAATGAGCTTCCACCCATTTACGAGCATTTACAAAAGCTTCCAACCAAGGAGTAACTTCATCTGTTCTATCTGCTGGATAATGCGCCCACTGCCAAGGATAAATAGCTCTTTCCAAGTGAGGCATCATAGCTAAATGACGGCCATCTTTGCTACAAATAGCTGCGGAATTGAAATCAGAACCGTTAGGATTCGCTGGATAATTCACTCCGCTATATTTAACCGGAATGATATATTCTCCTTCTGCTTTTGGCATTTGGAATTTACCTTCCCCATGTGCAACCCAGATTCCCATCTTAGTTCCAGCTAGAGACTTCAGCATCACTGAATTGTTTTCTTGGATATCTACATTTAAGAAAGCGGATTCAAATTTACGAGATTCATTATGCAACATTTTTGGCTGAGCTTCGTGTTCTGGATAAACTAAGTCTAGCTCAACCATCAACTGACAGCCATTACAAATACCCAAACTCAAAGTATCCTTACGTGCATAGAAATTTGCTAATGCTAACTTGGCTTTCTCGTTATACTTAAAGGCTCCCGCCCATCCTTTTGCAGAACCCAACACATCGGAATTAGAAAAACCTCCAACGAATACTATCATCTGGACATCCTCTAAATTTTCTCTTCCTGCAATCAAGTCGGTCATGTGAATATCTTTCACATCGAAACCAGCTTGATGCAATGACCAGGCCATTTCTCTATCACCATTCACTCCTTTTTCTCGGATAATAGCGGCTTTGGCTTTCGAAGCTTCTTTTCTACTTCTTTGTAATCCGAATTGCTCAAAACTACCTTGGAAAGTTTCATTGAACTGATAAGACAGCTTGTTCAACTTATAATTCTCGAAACGCTCTTTGGCTAATTCCTTGCCACTTTGCTGACGATCTAATAAGTAAGAAGTCTTGAACCATAAGTCGCGCATAGCATCAATATCAAAACTATACTCTTCATTATTATGCTTAATATTTAGTTGACGAGCTTCAATAGGCTGACCAATTTCTACATATTTAATAGAAGCAGTATCTAATCTAGCTTTAAATCTTTCATTATTATTGGCTTGAACCAAGATAGAAGGGTTTTCAGCAAATAATAATTTGATGATATCTGTTTCATTGCATTTAGAAAGATCTATATTTAAACCTCCATTAGTGTTAGAGAAATTCATTTCCAATAAAGCAGTGATTAATCCACCGGAAGAAATATCGTGTCCAGCCACAATAGCATCCTCCATGATTAAATCTTGAATCACATTAAATGCTTTCTTAAAGTAAGCCGCATCTTTCACGCCTGGAGCATTGTCCCCAACCCTATTAATAATTTGCGCAAAAGAAGAACCACCGAGTTTTCTTGAATAGGAAGATAAGTCGATATAGAACAAGCTTTTAGATGAGTCTAATTTAAGGACTGGCTCAACCACTTTTTTTACATCTTTCACTTCACCCACCGAAGAGATAATAACAGTTCCAGGACTATAAACCACCCCATCATTATATTTCTGAGTCATAGACAGCGAATCTTTTCCTGTTGGAATATTCACTCCTAATTCAATGGCAAAATCACTCACCGCTTTTACAGCAGAGAATAAACGAGCATTTTCTCCAGGATTTTTAGCTGGCCACATCCAGTTGGCACTTAAAGAAACTCCTTTTAAACCTTCCTCTACAGGAGCCCATATTAAATTGGTTAAAGCCTCAGCAATACTCAATTGAGAACCTCTTTCGGCATCAACCATAGCTGCAACAGGTGCATGTCCTATAGAAGTTGCAATTCCTTTTCCTCCTTGATAATCGATGGTGACCACACCCACATTATTTAAAGGAAGTTGTAATTCACCAGCGCATTGCTGTTTGGCAATTTTTCCAGTAACAGAACGGTCTACTTTATTTGTCAACCAATCTTTACAAGCCACAGCCTCTAACTGTAATACATCTTCAACATAAGATTGCAATTTAGAAGCTTCATAGCTTAATGCTTCAAATTTAGAATCCTCAACTACATCTTCCAAAACTGTCTTTGGAGGTTTTCCGAAGAAATCATCCAAATCCATATTGATAGGCTTTCTACCTTCAGTATCAAAAACAAATCTCTTGTCATTAGTTGCTTTTCCAACCACATACATGGGACTTCTTTCTCGTTCAGCAATTTTGCTCAACTTTTCTATATCTTTAGGATGCATCACCATCCCCATTCTTTCTTGTGACTCGTTACCAATAATCTCTTTTGCAGATAAGGTTGGATCTCCTACAGGCAGTTTGCCTACTTCAATGATTCCTCCACTATCTTCTACAAGTTCTGATAAACAGTTTAAATGTCCACCAGCACCATGATCATGAATAGAAACAACTGGATTTACATCGGCTTCCACCATAGCTCTAATAGCGTTGAAAGCTCTTTTCTGCATTTCTGGATTGGCACGTTGAACCGCATTTAATTCAATGCTATTTTTGAATTCACCAGTAGCTACTGAAGAAACAGCGCCTCCACCCATTCCAATTCTATAATTATCTCCACCTAGAATAACAATGGCATCTCCTTCTTGAGGAATATCTTTTTGAGCATCGGATAGTTTTCCATAACCAATACCACCAGCCATCATAATGACCTTATCGAAACCATATTTCTTTTCTTGCTCAAAATGTTCAAAGGTTAATACAGATCCACAAATTAGTGGCTGACCAAACTTATTACCAAAATCACTGGCTCCGTTGGAAGCTTTAATCAGGATTTCTTCTGGAGTTTGATACAACCAAGGACGAGCTTCGGTAGCTTGCTCCCAATTTCTACCCTCCTCAGAGCGAGAGTAACTGGTCATATAAACCGCGGTTCCGGCAATAGGAATACTACCTTTTCCACCCGCCATTCTATCTCTAATCTCTCCTCCTGTTCCTGTTGCAGCACCATTAAATGGTTCAACAGTAGTTGGGAAGTTATGTGTTTCCGCTTTTAAAGAAATAATAGCGTCCATTTCTTTAATCTGGAAATAATCAGCAACATCGTGGTTCGCAGGAGCAAACTGTTCAGCTTTTGGCCCTAATACAAAGGCAACATTATCTTTATATGCAGAAACCAAACGCTCAGAGTTCATCTTAGAAGTCTTCTTGATCAATGCAAAAAGGCTGTCTTGCATTTCAACACCATTGATGATGAAAGTACCATTAAATATTTTGTGACGACAATGTTCAGAATTTACTTGAGCAAATCCATAAACTTCACTATCGGTTAGCTTTCTTCCTAATTTGATAGCAATCTCATCTAAATAACTGACTTCTTCCTTGCTTAAAGCTAAACCTTCTGACTCATTATAGGCTGCTACATCCATAATGAATTCAACAGGTTCAGGCTTCTTTACAATATTAAATATATCTTGATCCAACTCATGATACAGGACTTGAAGCATAGGATCGAAGTTACTATCTTTTTCTTGTTCAGCTACAAAGAACTCCTCTATTCTCTCAATACCTTGCAAACCCATGTTTTGTGTAATTTCCACAGCATTGGTACTCCAAGGGGTAATCATTTCTTTTCTGGGTCCAACAAAATAACCAGAAACACCTTTGTGATCTAGAAATTGTGCTTCGCCAAAAAGCCAGCTAAGTTTTTGCATATCCTCCTCAGAGAAAGCTTCTTGGGCTCCAACAGCCACTATTTTTTTTTCGTCTGATTTATAGAAAAATAGAATCATTTTCGTTGCTTTAAGATGAACATTTTTTACGCGGCAAAGATAATATAATAGTCAATCTAGTATTATTAATTTTTCAAAGAATACAGGGAATGTTTTCAACGTTTATTTTGAGGATGTGGATAAGTAGGATTTTTCTTAAAAAATCATTGAAAATATATGAGATAGCAGCTCTTTTTTTCGTTCTCATTTCACAGAATATGTTAATTTTGGGCTCCAATAAAATCAAATGAAGTTATCTGTTATTATTGTCAATTATAATGTCAAGCACTTTTTAGAACAGTGTTTGAATTCTGTGCATCAAGCAACTCAACATGTAGATGCAGAAGTATGGGTGGTAGACAATAACTCGGTGGATCAATCGGTTGAAATGGTTCGAGAGAAATTTCCTGAGGTTTTGTTGATCGCCAATAAAGACAATCCTGGATTCTCAGTTGCTAATAATCAGGCCATTAAAAAAAGCAAGGGTGAATATGTTTTATTATTAAACCCCGACACCATAGTTGAAGAATTGACTTTTAAGAAGGTTGTGGATTTTATGGATGCACATTCTGATGCTGGTGGCCTTGGAGTAAAAATGGTAGATGGAAATGGCAACTTCCTTCCAGAATCTAAAAGAGGTCTCCCTACTCCTGCTGTTGCTTTTTATAAGATATTTGGTTTAGCTGCTATTTTCCCAAAATCAAAAACATTTGGAAAATATCATTTGGGATATCTAGATAAGGAAGAAACCAATGAAATAGAAGTGCTTTCTGGTGCTTTTATGCTCATGCGTAAGAAAACCTTAGATGAAGTTGGCTTATTAGATGAGACTTTCTTTATGTATGGAGAAGATATCGATCTTTCTTATAGAATTACTTTGGGTGGATATAAAAATTATTATTTCCCAGAAACTAGAATCATTCATTATAAAGGAGAAAGCACAAAAAAAGCTAGTGTGAGCTATGTTTTCACTTTCTATCAAGCCATGATTATTTTTGCCAAGAAACATTTTAGTCTTCGCTATGCCAGTTTATTTACTTTACTGATTAATTTTGCGATTTACATGAGAGCTGGTGCTTCTATTGCAAAAAGAATTCTCAACAGAATCTTCTTTCCTGTATTAGATGCTGGAATTTTATATTTTGGATTCTATATGATCAAGCAATATTGGGAACAAACTTGGCTAATTCCAACAGGCAGCTACTACCCTCCTCTTTATTTACATTATATCGTCCCCATATACATATCCATACTACTCGGAGGAGTCTTATTAACTGGAGGATATGACAAGCCTTATCAAGTGCCAAAACTCGTAAAAGGCTTATTCTTTGGTATCATAACCATCTTAGTTATGTATGCTTTAATTCCAGATAATTACCGATATAGTAGAGCTATTATCATAGCTGGGACCTTCTGGGGTTTTATTTCTCTTTCCGGTTATCGCTTTGCATTGCAATTGGCTGGAGTTTCCGCATTTAATAATGAGGAGGCCAGAAAAAATAGAATTGCTGTGCTTGGTTCCATAGAGGAATCCAATAGAGTAGCTGGTCTAATCAGCAATATGAAACAGACAAGCTTTATAGGTTTAGTTGGGCTGGACGAGCAGGATAGAAAACAAGAAAACGTTATTGGTTTAGCAGCGCAGTTACAAGATATCATTAGGGTTTATAGTATTGGTGAAGTTATCTTTTGCGCCAAAGATTTATCGGCTCAACATATTATCGACCAAATGATTCAGCTCCAAGATCAAGGAGTAGATTATAAAATAGCTCCTCAAGAAAGCATGGCTATCATTGGTAGTAATAGTATAAATGCACATAGTGATCTATTTATGATTGAGGTAGATAGTGTTTCTAAGCCACAGAATAAAAGAAATAAAAGACTGATGGATATCGTACTGAGCATACTCTTCCTTCTCACCTTACCTATTATCATTTGGATGGTGAAAGATAAGCTCGGTTTCATTAAAAACATTTTCTGGGTGCTTTTCTCAAGAAAAACTTGGGTGGCTTATTATCTAGGTTCTATAGACCAAGAAGTGAAATTACCTAATCTTAAAAAAGGAGTATTAAACCCAGGAAACGCCTTTACTAAGGAAGATTTAAGTGATGATACACTTTCCCGACTTAACCTTCTCTATTCTAGAGATTATAAAATCACCACTGATTTAGAGATTATCTGGAAGGGATTTTCTTTTTTGGGGAATTAGTAAGAAGTACAATATATGGCTTAAGTTCCTAGAATATTTAAGCTTTTAATCAAAAAAATACACTCTTATTTAAAAGAGGGATGCGCAAAAAGAAATTATTTGGATTACTAGCAATTGGCCTTATAGTTATGTTCGGTTGCGAACAAAGAAGCTCTGATTATTCAGACTCTATGCCTGATGATTTTAATTTCATTGCAAATATCGCTGATAATTCCTACATTTTTGATACCTATAGAGGTAAACTGACAAAGACAATTGATTGGAAACGTGACACTACTATCTCATATCAATTACCAATAGGAGAGAAACAAAAGATTTATAAGTTATTAAAGAATATTGATATTTATAAATACCCATTGAACTATGCACCAACATCGACAGTGAAAATATCACCTACTTTTTCTTATTGTTTCAAATTTACAATTAACGGAATTGACCATAAGATAAATTGGAAAGAAAACACAGAATCTGAGATCAAAGAAGCAAGAGAATTGAGAAAACTTTTTCTTGAAATTCAAAATATCTTAGAAAAAGACGAATTAATCATAGAATTACCTTTATCAAAAAGAGCATTTTATTAAAAAAGAAGCTATTTCGCAGATCTACTCAGAAGAAGGGAAGCCTTGTTCTACCCAGTCCATGCCAATCCGCTAAACAATTGTCATCAGTGTTCTATCTTAAAATGCACAAAAAAAACCCACTCAATCAAGAGAGGGCTTTTCTTATATTCTATTATTCAGATTTCTTAAGCACCTAAAGTGGCTACCATAACAGCTTTAATGGTGTGTAATCTATTTTCTGCTTCGTCAAAAACAATAGAGTTTTCACTTTCGAATACTTCTTCGTTTACCTCCATACCATCGATACCGAATTTTTGGAAAATCTCTTCTCCAACAGTTGTCTGACGGTTGTGGAAAGCTGGAAGACAATGCATGAATTTACACTTTGGGTTTCCAGTAGCATCCATCATGGCTTTATTCACTTGGTAAGGCTTTAATAACTCAATACGTGTTTTCCAAACCTCGTCTGGCTCACCCATACTTACCCATACATCAGTATAAATAAAATCACATCCTTTAACACCTTCTTCAACGTTATCAGTAACGATGATTTCAGCACCAGTTTCAGCAGCTATTTCTTTAGCTTGAGCAACTAGTACATCAGTTGGTTGAACGCTTTTTGGAGCAACAGAACGGAATTTCATTCCCATTTTAGCAGCACCAATCATTAATGAATTACCCATATTATTTTGGGCATCACCAACATAAGCGAAAGTAACTTCGTGAAGTGGCTTATCACTATGTTCCATCATGGTGAGGAAGTCAGCAAGAATTTGTGTAGGGTGAAACTCAGTAGTTAATCCATTCCAAACAGGAACACCAGCATGAGCACCTAATTCTTCAACTATATCTTGTCCAAATCCACGATATTCAATACCATCATACATACGTCCTAAAACGCGAGCAGTATCTTTCATAGATTCTTTTTTACCAATTTGCGAACCGGAAGGGCCTAAATAGGTTACTGTTCCACCTTGGTCATGAACTGCTACTTCAAAAGCACAACGAGTTCTGGTAGAAGCTTTCTCAAAAATTAAAGCTATATTTTTGCCTTTTAGTGTCTGTGTCTCTGTTCCGGCATATTTAGCCTTTTTCAAATCCATTGATAAATCAAGGAGAAATTTGATTTCTTTTGGGCTGAAATCTGATAATTTCAAAAAGTTACGGTTTCTTAAGTTGTAAGCCATAATTTTATATTTAAAAAAGTTTATAAATCATTTGATGACCATTTAAACGCCTTAAATTGGTCTTCAAATTTCTAGGGGCAAAAGTATTATTTTCGGAGGATATATTGAGAAGTATTTTGGCTTTCTCAAAAAAAAACTCCGTTTTAATTAAAAAACAGAGTTTCACTTATTATATAATTGATGATATATAAATTCAAAGTCTATTTTACCCCAATAATTCTTTCATTTTTGTGCCAATATCGGCTGGACTATCAACCACATGAATACCACAATCCACCATGATCGCTTTTTTGGCTTCTGCAGTATCCTCTACTCCACCAATGATTGCACCGGCATGCCCCATGGTTCTACCTTTAGGAGCGGTAGCACCAGCAATAAAACCAACAACAGGCTTATTACCAAATTCTTTCACATAACGAGCAGCTTCGGCTTCCATTCCACCACCAATTTCACCAATCATCACAATTCCTTTTGTTTCAGGATCGTTCATGAATAGTTCCATGGCATCTTTTGTAGTTGTTCCGATTATAGGGTCTCCACCAATACCAATTGCAGTAGTTTGTCCCAAACCTGCTTTTGTTAACTGATCAACAGCTTCATAAGTCAATGTACCAGAACGACTAACTACACCCACTTTACCTGGTTGATGAATAAAGGCTGGCATGATACCAACTTTAGCTTCACCAGGAGTAATAATTCCAGGACAGTTAGGGCCAATTAAACGGCTATTCTTATCTGTTAGGTATTCTTTAACCTTCACCATATCAGAAGTTGGAATTCCTTCTGTAATACAAACGATGACTTCGATACCAGCGCTGGCAGCTTCCATTACAGCATCAGCAGCAAATGCTGGCGGTACAAAGATTAAAGATACATTTGCTCCCGCTTTTTCTACAGCTTCTGCAACCGTATTAAAAACAGGTTTGTTGAGATGAGTTTGTCCACCTTTACCAGGTGTGACTCCACCGACTACATTAGTTCCGTACTCTATCATTTGGGTTGCATGAAAAGTACCTTCCGTTCCTGTAAATCCCTGAACGATGATTTTAGAATCTTTATTAACGAGTATGCTCATTTTGTTATTAGGTTTTTTGTTTTTTAGAGGATTCAAAGTTAAAAGATTTTCCCATATCAAAAGGAATTTTCCTAGATTTCTAATCCTCAATATTATTTATTTATATAGAATAAAATACCTTTTGCCCTATTCGGGTATTCCAATACTACTTTTTACATTTCAAAAGGGTATGACTCACTCCTAAACCATCAATATCTTCAGCTATTTCGAAGCCTACCTTTTTTACCAAACGAATCATATCATCACTGTGATACATTCTGCTATTTCCGTTAGCCAAAGCAGTGAAGTATAAACTTGTCATATTTAAACTATAGCTACTAGCCACATATTTCTGACGATCCCAATAGGTTTCATTGATATAAAGGATTCCACCTGGAACTAAAGCATCGAAAGCTCTAGATAAAAGATGAGTGATTTCCTCCTCAGAGAAGCAATCTAAAAACTGGCTCATCCAAATGGCATCTGCATTATTAGGATAAGCGTTTTTGGGGTTTAATAAGTCAATGGGGAAACCATCTATTCTATCCGATAAATCAACACTTTCAATATTTTGATAAGCGACATTAAGTTGGCCTGGTAGATCAAGGATGGTAATTTTTACATCTGGATTATACTGAGCGGCTTTGATACTAAATTTACCAGTATTTCCTCCAATATCTAATAAGTGCTTTGGTTTATCAGCAAATATTAGTGGCATGACTAATGGAAAAACCAAATCGGAATAATAATGATCAAATTTAAACCATGAATCCTGAACTTTTTCAGGTAAAGAAGAAAGTCCTTCATAAATGGTTTTCCATTTTCCAAATACTTTTAACCCTTCTGGTTTTCCATTTATTACAGAATCCTCTAAGTTATAGAATCCTTGATAGTTAACATCCTGAACAAAGTCCATATTGGCTTCGGTAAGCGGATCGTTAAGAATAAAATACCCTGTTTTAGTCAGGATGAATTTATCATCTTTTTGCATCACCACACCGCAGCTAATACCAGCATCGAGTAATACTTGAACACTATATTTTGATAGTTTTAATTCTTCTGAAATATCTTCAACGAGGATGCCTTTTTTACGAGACTCCTCTACTTTTTTTAATATACCTAAATCTCGCATCACGCGAACTGCTTGAAAGGCGATAGGACCAAAAGCTATTTTTTGAGCTTCGAATTTAGCATCTAATGCTGATAATTTATCTGAACCAAAGTTTCTCATTGTAGTCTATTTTCTACTTGTTTTGATTTGTATGTTACTTTAATAATAATCACAGGAACAGGGTCGTAACCTCTAGTTCCCCATGGATGACATCTGGATATTCTATTGGCTGCCAGCACTGACCCTTCTATAATTCCATGTTTTTTTAATGCTTGAAGACTATATTCAGAACAAGTGGGAATATGCCTACAACTTGCTGGCAAAAGTGGAGAAATGACATATCTATAAAAATGAATGGGTAAACTCATTCCTTCTACCGCTATTTTACTCCAATCTACCTTCAATGCTTATCTTTTCGCAAATGTAAAAAATTATTCGCAGTTGTTTTAATATTAAATGAATGATTCAATGAGGGAATGCCTGAATGAATGATCGAATGATTGATTAGCATATTATCCAGCTCAACCCAACCACATTAGGAATCTAGTTTTCAAAACCTTATTAAATCAGAGTATTTATCGATAGGATAAGGCAAACTAACGCATTTGTATTCAGTAATTACACATTAATCCTCATTATTCACTGTTAACTGTTAGTTGTTAACTAAATGGTATTAATCTTCCTCAAATTGCCCTAGAATCTCATTCACATCATTCTCAGTCTGACGTAATTTAGTTTGGCAAAACTTCAGTAACTCAGCAGCTCGTTTTACCTTTTTTGACAACTCATCAATACCAATTCCTTCTCCTTCTATCTCGGATACTATATGTTGTAATTCGCTTAAAGCGGACTCGTATGTTAGTTTCTTTGCCATAATTATGATTTGATAATTTTACTTTTGATGCTTCCGTCTGCTAATTGGGTTTCTATTTCTATACCCTCCTCTAAAAAGGCTGAATTCGTTATCGCTTTTCCATTCTGACGGGTAATACTGAATCCTCTTTTTAAAAGATTCTCAGGCTTCGATACCTTAATCAGTTGCTTTATATAATCTAACTTATTATGCTCTTTATCAATATTTAATAAAACATAATGTATTAATTGTTTTGATGGATATAAACCTGTACTTTCTCTATGAATAAAATCCTTAGCTACCAATTCAACAGTTCTCTTTTGATGCCCAACAATAGCGTCCTGATCCTTAATAGAAGACTTAGATAAATATAAAACATCATTCTTAAATTGCTGAATTTGACTTTTGTATTGATGAATTAATTCCATGGTAGATTGATTGGCAGAAAAGCTAAGTTCTCGTATTTCTGATTTCTCAGATTGAAGTAACTCAAAACTTGCCTTTGCCATTCTTGAGGAGCCTTTTTCTAGCTGATACTTCCGCTCTGCAATATGGTCTTGAGTGAATTCCATCACAAAAGAAAACAAACCCTTTACTTGGTTTTCAAAGTCAAAATTATGCTGGATGATATATTCTGCTACTGCTGTTGGTGTTTTCAAACGAGTATGAGCAATCATATCCGTTACCGATTGGTCACGCTCATGGCCTATTCCACTTAGTATTGGAAAGTAAGATTGAGCCAAACGTGCATTTAAACTATAGTCATCAAAACAAGCCAAATCTAAATTGGAGCCTCCTCCTCTAATGATTACCAAAGCATCATATTCTATACCAGTAGCTTCTAATTTTTCCAAAGCTAAAACAATGGATTCAGGAGCTTTATCACCCTGCATAACAGCCGGATATAACTTTACATTAAACTGATAGCCATTTACATTCTGCTCCAATTGATTCATAAAATCCTGATAACCGGCAGCAGATTCCGATGAAATAATAGCAATGTTCTGCAATACTGATGGTAAAACATATTGCTTATTAAAATCAAATAAATCCTCATCTTGTAATCGCTTGATGGTTTCTTGTTTCTGGCGCTCTAACTCACCCAAAGAATAGGATGGATCAATATCTAAAACCTGAAAACTTAGGCCATAAACGGGATGGAAATCAACACTTAATTGAAGGAGCACCTTCATTCCAGTTTTTACAGTTTCTTTAGTCACATCCTCAAAAGCACGCATGATTTGTTGCCTACGAGAACTCCAAAGATTAGCTCTTGCCTTGGCGATAATCTGATGATTCGATTTCTCCACCAACTCCAAATACATATGTCCACGAGCAGAACCAGAAACATTCGCCAATTCAGCAACCACCCAATAAGAATGGTCGAAAGAGGAACGAATCACCATTTGTAATTCACTCATTAAATCGGAAAGGCTATAATTCTGTTGCTCTGGCATGGAGATATTTTCTACAAAAATAGTAAAAGCTTCTATAGAATATAAATATTAGAGTTTTTTGGGAAGAATATTTTAGGCAAAACCTTCTGCTTAGTGTGGAATTCAATTTTTTGAATATTTTAGTGTATAAGTAATTAAATTTTCTATATTTGAAATTGCAATGAGCTTTTGCAATCGCACATATTAAGGCATTAAACATCAAGACTTATGAAAATTAGATTATGGGTTTTATTATTATCTAGCCTCCTCATTATCACTTCTTGTAGAGATAAAGAGGATACTCAAAATCAAGAAACCCCAACTGAAACATTTCAGTTTAGCGACCCAAACGAGTTCAATAGAGATGCTGCTCCTTTAAGTATTCCAATAATAATACCGTCAGATAATAAACTAGCAGCCAGAATCTTACTAACTACTGGCAAAAGCACAAAACCTACAGTTATATTTCTACATGGTAACCCTGGGTTTGAAAAAAATGAGGATATTGGTCAAGCATTAAGAAGAAATGGCTATAACAGCGTATTCTTTTCCTATTCAGGAACATGGGGTAATAATGGTTATTTTAGCTATTCTCAAAGTTTGCAAGATACAAAGGATGTGTATGAGTATTTAATTCAAAACTCAAAGAAATGGAGAATAAATACAGAGGAGATTTACCTTTTGGGTCATAGCATGGGTGGTGATATAGCTCTTATAGCTCTTGAAGAAATAAAAGGCATTAAAGGAGTGATTGCATTAGACCCTTGGAGTGGCTATTATGTTTTGAATCATAAAATCGACAAGCAAAGAATAAAATACATTACTAATTTAGAACAAAGACCTTGTATAAATTTGGTTTCTGGGGAGAGCTTTGTAAATGATGCGATGTCAAATGCAAGGATGAACCTAGACAACTCATTAAAAAACAACCCTAAATCTATTCTCAAAATATTTAGCACTGACAGAGAGCAGTCTACTTTTATAAGTTTTCATCAGAATATGACTCAGGAAAACATGATAGTATTAGATGCATGTGACCATTCCTTTTCTGATAAAAGAATTAGTTTAGCAAAGACTATATATAACTGGTTAGAAAGTCACAATCAATAAAATTCCTATTTTAAGGATAAAAAAAAGGTGGAGATATTTAATATTTCCACCTTTTTAATATTTTGCTATATTCTATCGTCTTCCTTTTTTCGCTTTCGGAAAAACCATTCTGTATTTCACATCAATATTCCCAGTACTGATATCATTTAGTTTTCTTTTTAATAATACCTTACGCATAGAGCTCAAATGCTCAGTAAATATTTTCCCATCAATATGGTCATATTCATGTTGCATAATTCTAGCCATAATTCCATCAATCCATTCTTCATGCTTTTCCCAATTTTCATCCAAATACTGGATTTTTATTCTAGGTTGACGCATCACTGCTTCATGAATATCTGGAACTGACAAACAACCTTCTTCAAAGCTCCACTCCTCGCCTTCTTGCTCAACAATATGGACATTAATCATGACCTTTTTTCCTTCAATAGCTTCAGGATACTCCTCTTTAAAAGGTGTAGCATCCAATACAAATAAACGTAGGTTTTTACCAATTTGTGGCGCAGCTAGACCTACACCATTAGTGGCATACATGGTTTCAAACATATTTTCAAGAAGCTGTTCAAGCTCAGGATAATCTTTATCAATGTCAACAGACATTTTCTTTAAAACAGGATGCCCGTAGGCTACTATAGGTAATATCATGATTAAATCTTTTTAAATTCCATATACGATTGCAAAATAAGAGAAGCACTAATGGTATCCACTAATTCTTTGTTTCGCCGGGCCTTTTTTCCTAAACCACCATCTATCATAGCTTGAAATGCCATTCTACTTGTAAATCGCTCATCCATTCTATCGATTTGAATATTTGGAAAAGCCTTTTTCAAACGCCCTACAAAAGGTGCAATATATTTAGTGGAGTCACTAGCTTTATTATCCATAGTCTTTGGTTCACCTACCACCATTATACTGACCTCGTTCTTTTGAGTATAATCCAGTAAAAAGTCAATAAGTTTAGAGGAAGCCACTGTGGTCAGTGGACTGGCAATCATTTGAAGTTCATCGGTAACCGCTATTCCCGATTTCTTTTGACCAAAGTCTATAGCTAATATTCTACTCATTTTCAGGTTGCAAATTTAATAAATATGTAACTCAACACTATAGTTAAAAACATAAGATTTGATAATAATTTGATAAATCACGCAACTATTTTGACCTTTTTAAAGTCTATCAGTCTATACAGCTGGTTAATTCTGTATTTCTGCTTATTAAATGCTCGTAACATGAATAAATTATACACTTTCATTTTATCACTTATTGCTATTTCCAGCACGGCTCAAATCAGCCCCTATTCCAAAGTATTATGGGCTGCTGGGGATATTAGTACACAAGCGTATTCATCTAGCCAGTCATTTGATAATAAAACCTTTATTATTGGTGAATACTTTGGCATCCATAAGTCCTTTGTTATGAAAATAGATGATTTTGGAGACCCTATTTGGACAAAAACGATTGCACAGGTAGATAATAACCATGAACCTAGGCTTATCAATATAATTAGTACTCTTGATTCTTGTCAGTTTATACTTGGGAGTATTTTAAATCAAAACAATAGCAATCAAGATGCTTTCTTTGCGAAAATGGATAGAAATGGGGTATTACTTTGGACAAAAACCAATAATTTAGGTGGATTGGTAAATGTTAGCGAAACTGCGGATAGTGGATTTATCTTAACAGGAGAACATGACTTTTCTAGTAGCGCCTATAAACAATTATCTGTGGTGAAAATCACTAAAAATGGTAGTCTAGAATGGTCAAGAATCATTCGTTTTGGTACAGCTTTAAGTAAAGGTTTATCTGCTATTCAAAATGAAAACGGTAATTTTATCATCACTGGACATTATAAAAATGAAAACGAAACTAAAACCACAGCTTTATTAGCAGAGCTCTCTAATACAGGAGAAATCAATTGGTGCTATGGTTATAAAAATCCTACTTTAGGTTATCACTATGAAATTGAAGATGTTCTCATTTATAATGATGAATACTATACATTGATGAATAATGACATGAATAGTATCTTAATGAAGACGGACTCTTTAGGTAATGTGGTATCTGCAAAAGAAATAATCGGTTCTGGATATTATGATATTGGTTATGGGATTAAAAGAAAGCTCCACATTAACAATCAAAATGAATTACTCTTTATTCACACAAATGGAATAGGCGGTTTTATAAAAACAGATTTAAACGCCGAAGCTATTATTAATGGAAACGTGTTTTTTCCGATTATTGATATACAATTCAAAGAGCAAAACAAACTTTTAGCTATTGGCAATGGCCCCTTAATGGGTGTGAAAAGCGCACCCCCCCCCCCGTACGAAACTATTGGGCTTATTCAAATGGACGATGAAGGAAATGGGATTGATTGTACTGAAGGCTCTTACGAAGGTTATTCAGAAGATTTCGAATTACAACAATTGAGCACCGAATATATCATTGAAGGCGGAGGAATAAGTACAAATATTGCTATTGAAATCGATTTGATTGACATAGATCAAAGAGATGGTTGTGTTGATTTTATTGGAGGTATTGAAAACATACCAGATAATTTGGTTTCAGTGTATCCAAACCCAAGCCAAGGAATAATCAATATTGATTTTGAAGAGATGATTGATGCCAAGCTATACATTATCAATCCATTCGGGCAAATCATACACCAGGAAACAATAAACCAACAACAATTTAAAATAGACTTAAATCGCTTCGGAAACGGAGTTTATTTATACCACATTGAGTCTGATAAAGCGTTTATCTCCTCAGGTCACTTTATCCTCAATAACTGATGTTATCACTATCGCCATCTTAAGCACGTGGAGATATTTTGTAAAATCACATTTTAATAACATCTTCTTTTTTGAATTATGGGCTGTAGAATTAGGAAATATCCTAATTTTGCAGCCTAAATTTTGATCATGTACACAGAACTAAGAAACACTATAGAGAAAGCTTGGGATAATAAGGAATTATTATCGGAGGAGGCTACTCAAAAAGCCATCAGAGATTTAATAGAGCTTCTTGATAAAGGAGAACTTCGAACAGCAGAACCCGTAAATGGAGAATGGAAAGTTAACGAGTGGGTTAAAAAGGGAGTCATCCTCTATTTTCCTATTCAGAAAATGGAAACCATAGAAGTGGGTCCATTTGAATTTCATGATAAAATAGCTTTAAAAACCAATTATAAAGAGCTTAATGTAAGAGTGGTTCCTCATGCTATTGCTCGTTATGGTTCCTTTGTAGCTCCAGGTGTTATTATGATGCCAAGTTATGTGAATATTGGCGCTTATGTGGGTAGCGGAACCATGGTGGATACTTGGGCTACAGTTGGAAGCTGTGCTCAAATTGGAAAAAATGTTCACTTGAGTGGTGGTGTTGGAATTGGTGGTGTATTAGAGCCTATCCAAGCCGCACCAGTAATTATTGAGGATGATTGCTTCATTGGTTCTCGTTGTATTGTTGTAGAAGGTGTGAAAATTGAAAAAGAAGCAGTTCTTGGTGCAAATGTGGTGATTACTAAGTCTACTAAAATTATAGATGTTACTGGAGACCAACCAAAAGAATATACAGGAGTAATACCTGAAAGATCGGTTGTTATACCCGGAAGTTATACTAAAAAGTTCCCTGCAGGAGAATTTCAAGTGCCTTGTGCCATGATTATTGGTAAAAGAAAACCATCTACAGACTTAAAAACCAGCTTAAACAATGCGCTACGCGACTATGGTGTAGCTGTTTAGGAATTCAAATACTTATTTATATTCATTCTTTAATTTCTCAATGAAAATCGTTGAGCGAATATTGTAATTTTGTATCTTTAATATGGAGATGAAAAAATACCTTGTCATACAAACTGCCAGCATTGGAGATGTGATATTATCCACTTCTATTGCTGAGAAACTGAGAGCTACAGACTCTTCTTGCCAAATTGATTATTTAATTAAAAAAGGTAATGAAGGTGTTTTTTATGGCAATATGAATATTAATGAATTGTTTATTTGGGATAAGAAAAAAGACAAATATAAAAACTTGTTGACTATTATCTTTCAGATTCAGAATGAGAAATATGATGCCGTTTTCAATTTACAGCGTTTTTTTAGTAGTGGAATGGTTACTTTGTTTTCTGGAGCAAAAAAAACCTATGGTTTTAAAAAAAATCCGCTCTCCCTTTTCTTCTCCAAATCCTTTCCTCATGAATACAAAGAAGATTGGCATGAGATCAATAGAAATCATCAGTTAATTAATCACCTTACTGATGAGGAGCCTGCACTTCCAAAGCTTTACCCTACTAAAAAGGATAATGCTAAAATGTCTATTCATAAAACCAAACCTTATATTACAATTACGCCTGCAAGCCTTTGGTTCACTAAGCAATATCCTTATGAAAAATGGGTGGAGCTTTTGAAAGCACTCCCTCACCATCTTCATGTTTATTTTCTTGGAGGACCAGATGACAGCAGTCTTTGTAATCAATTAATTAAAGAAAGTGGCTATGTAAATGCCATGAATTTTGCTGGAAAATTATCTTTTGTGGAGTCTGCAACATTAATGAAAGATGCTTTGATGAATTTTGTAAATGATTCCGCAGCTCAACATATAGCCTCCTCTGTAAATGCCAAGACTACAACTTTATATTGCAGCACTGTTGCTAGCTTTGGTTTTGGTCCTCTTTCTGAGGATGCTGTAATTATCGAAACCAAAGAAACATTAAAGTGTCGCCCTTGTGGTATTCATGGTCATCAATCTTGTCCTGAAGGACATTTTAAATGTGGATTAAATATTGATACGGAACAACTATTAAATCGAATTCAAGATGCAAACTGATATTAAAAAAGCCATCGAAGTATTGAAAAAGGGTGGAACTATTCTTTATCCAACAGATACTGTTTGGGGAATAGGTTGTGATGCTACTAATAATAAAGCTGTTTCTAAAATTTACAGTCTTAAAAACAGATCAGAAAAGAAAAGTATGATCGTTCTTCTTGATGATGTAAGTAGAATTAAAGATTATGTGGCTAATTATCCTGAACAAGCCTCTGATTTAATCAGAGATTATCATAAGCCTTTAACCATTGTTTTTGAAGGAGCAAAAGGATTAGCAAAAGGCCTTATTGCTGATGACGGTACGATAGCTATTAGAGTAGTGAAACATGATTTTTGCAAACAATTGATTAAAGAACTGGGAAAACCATTGGTTTCCACCTCTGCAAATATTTCTGGTGACCCTACTGCTGCAGTTTTTAGAGATATTACAGATTTTATTAAATCTAAAGTCAACTATGTTGTAGAGTTTGAACAAGGTAATTTATCACCTGCCAACCCGAGTACTGTTATTAAAATGGATAGTACTGGTAGTTATAAGGTTCTTAGGTCCTAAGACTTATTTAAGCTTGATTTAGTAAGTCTTCTAATAAGCTATTACTTTACTCTTATCATATAACAGCTCTATTGCTTCTCTTAAGGTAATAGCAAACACACCTATCATTATTCTAAGTAAGCAGCTGTGATATGAAAAGTTTTCCCTTTCAAACATTCAATAATTGATATCATTATTGAAATCATTATTGAAATCATAAGATAATATTGCCAAATTCGTAAAATTACGAGTAGCTTACAATAGTATTTTTTCAGTTATCCTTTTTTTTATATGCTTAAAGTAATTGGATAAATATTTTTCTATACCTTTGATATACGCTAAAACATATCATTATGAAAAAAAATATTCATCTCTCTATCGCTTATAGTTATTCTTTTTCCAATTATTTCGAAATCACAAAACACAAATCCTTACCAATACCTTAAGGCTAATAATGATTGGCTCCTAGATTCAATTTTTGAATACAAGAATCATTATGGTGGAGACCAAACCATGAGCCGAATAAAAAGCAGAAATCCATATAACTTTCCTTTATTCGAAGAAACGTAAAAATTTAATTTTGATACACAAGAATATGAATTTTCCTATTCCACTGAATATGAATACCCCATAGAATATGATACTACAGAATACACTTTCATTAATACATATCGTTTTAGTGATGATGACATTGATAGGATGAGGTATTACCTTAATTATAATGATAATGGTTATAAGACGTCTTCAGAGGAATATTGGGATACAGATCATTGGTCATTTGGTCAAATGGAGAAGTTAAAGCATTCTAAAAATTATTCGACATATCATTTGCAAAAGCTCCGCAGATACTCAGAAAGCGAGAATTGGATCTTATACGAAGTACAAAGTTCTAATTATAATGAAGACTCAACAATATTATCAAGTTTTCTAGTCAAAATAGAAGCCGAAACCACCGACACTCTGACAGTAACGCATACCTATTATGATAATGAGGGAAACTGGATATTATATGAGAATTTTAAAAAGCAAGATGAAGATTGGTATCTACATTATAAAGTAATATGGACTTATAATTCAGAGAATTTAATATCAGAATCTTTGAGTTTTACTGAATATGATGGCGCTTTAATAAACAATAACAAAAGTATTTTCAAATATGATGAGCATAACTATTTATCTTACGAAGCTTCGTATGATTGGGATAAGAATGATGAAATTTGGGAATATGATGTCCTGACTACCTATGAGAATGATAGCAATGGTAATATCCTTAAAAGGTATCACCACTACCAAGCCCATCTTGCCTAACGATTCATGAGCCACTAATTTTGGTGCATGAAAAAGAATCAAAAGTATAGCAAGTCAAATATGTTTCCTGTTATTGAAAGTTGGCGGGAGGGCAGTTTATCTCAAGGGCAGTTTTGTAAAGAAAACGAATATTGTATTTCCACTTTTCAATATTGGCTAAAGAAATACCGAGAAGAGTATCCCGATAAAAAGAAGAAAAACAA
>NZ_JABKBZ010000170.1:0-2742 GCF_013166635.1 Lentimicrobium sp. S6
CCACACGCAATCCTTTCGTTGTTAAGGTTCCATTTACATCTAATGTGGAAGTTGGTGTATCAGTATGAATACCTACAAAACCTCCTCCTGAGCCATCCATATCAAAAGGTTCTACAAAAAAGGAGGGAGTATTCAACATATTAAAACCAATCATCAACGAATTGGAATTGGGATTGGCATACTCTACCCATCGAAGTCCTTTCAAATATCCACTTCCAATAATCCAGGAATTAGCTGCGGTTGCATGAACATGATTACCTAAAGCAAAACTTCCATTACTCATGGCTTTTGAATAAAACCCTGCAGCCATAGAATATGAGGCTTGGGATTCTGTATAACTACCGATAGCTGTTCCCGTAAGAGAGTTAGTAATTACATTATCATGACCATTTGCATCTTGTGCAAAAATAAACGAAATAGAAGATAAAAGGAATACACCTAGAAATAGGATTTTTTTCATAATAGATATTTTTAAATATAGATAAATACAGAATTGACTACAAACATATACTCTAATAATATATATTACAAATAAAAATAAAAATATTTTGAAATTATATGCCTAAATATTGAATTTACTAGGCTTTCAAAAGGTTAGAATCATCCTCTTTTCATATACTTAATACCTTTTTTAACAAAAACGTAACCCTAAAAAATGAAGAATTTTGTCATTTTTTTTAAAACCCGCAAAATAAAGACTTTAAAAAAGTATTTATCACTAAAAACATTTGCTATTACAAAATAAACAACTTCAATTTGTTAATTTTTACTATTTTTGGAGCCTAAATCATTGCATGACCATATCAATATATTAAGAATAGTACGATCAATCTATCTATATGAACAACAAACTAACGGCTTCAAACACTGGTATTACTAAAAAACCTAACCTTATAATTACATTTATAGCTATCTTACTATATCATCTCAAATCCTTTATCTCATCACTATTAACTGATATCTTTTCACTGTTAATTGTAATCTATAACTTGTTAGCTAAAATTTTCCAACTTTTCACTGTTAACTTCAAACTGTTAACTGTTAGTTGTTCACTGTTAATTATTCTTTCCCTCTCCCCACTAAATTCCACCGCCCAAGGACAATTCAATAACTGGTGTTTCGGCGACAGTATAATGGTAACATTTAATGATGGCGCTCCTCATTATGTAGAATCAACTGGCATGTATGCAAACCTTGGAGCAACAAGTGTTTCTGATAATAATGGGAATCTAATGTTTTATGCTACTGGTCAAAATGTATGGAATAAAAACCATGTGAGAATGGAGAATGGAGAATGGATGGGTGGGGATGCACATACTATTGTATCGGCCATTTCAATTCCTTATCCTGATCAAGAAGGGAAATACATCTTATTTATCAATACCAATTCAGTTAACCCTACAAAAAAATCACTTGGTCTGTCATACTCTATTATAGATATGAATTTAAATGCCGGCTTAGGTAAAGTCCTATCAAAACAAAACGACCTAAATACAAACTCTTCGATTAGGTGCGCAGTAATCAAGCATAAAAACAATAAAGACTATTGGTTAACCTATGTAGAAAGGTATTCAAACACTCATAAAACCCATTTAATTAATGAGGATGGAATAAGTATTAATCCAATTACTCAAAATATAGGATATTATCATCCTGATAATCCTTGGATTGCAAATGCTTTTATGAAATTCAGTCCTGATGGAAAAACATTCGCTTTATTACACAATTCCCCAGGTAACTTGCTTGAATTATATCACTTCGATAATGCCACAGGGCTTTTTAGCGATCTTCTTACAATTGACAACTTTGATCACCCTACTAGTGTAGAGTTTTCACCTAACATGCAGAAGCTTTATGTAGGACAAGGCTTATCAGATGGGGATGGTTCTATCTTTCAATTAGACATATCTAATTGGAATGAAACAGCCATTAAAAACTCAAAAGAGCTCATCACAACTACGCCTAATTATCTAGGTTCTATGCAAGTAGGTCCGGATCACAAAATCTATATTTCAATTTATGATCATCTCCATTTAGCTGTTATTAATCAACCTAACTTAGATGCTGCCTCATGTGATTTCATATTGAATGCGGTCAGTCTTAATGGCAGAAACCCCAAATATTCCTTGCCAATTTATAATCCATCCTACCTCTTCGCTGCCGATTTCAACTTCGAAAACGGCTGCGCAGGAACCCCTATCGTCTTCACCCTCACCAACTCAGAATATATCACCTCGGTAAACTGGGATTTTGGAGATGGAGAAAGCAGTACCGAATTACAACCCTCCCATACTTTTACCAGCCCCGGCACCTACGATGTACAAGTAGAAGTCACTAACAATGGAACCGTATATACCGATACTCGTAGCATAGAAATCGGTTCTGGGATCAGTTTCACCATCACCCCATCAAGCCTAGAATGCGAAGGCGAAGACATGCAACTCAGTGCCCCTACAGGCTATAGCTCCTATGAATGGTCTAACGGAGGCTCCTCTGCCACCACCACAGTAAACAGCAGCGGTACTTACACTTGTAGCATCAACGATAATGGAGGATGCATAAGTACTGAGAGCTACGATTTAACAATGAATCAGCCCGATAATGTGACCTTCCAAAATCCCAATGCAGTATGCTCAGGAGAAACAGCAGTAGAGCTCAACGGTGGATTACCCACCGGAGGAGTCTATTCAGGAAGTCATGTGAGCGCAGGATATTTTAATGCCCAAGCAGCAGGAATAGGGA
>NZ_JABKBZ010000171.1:0-2737 GCF_013166635.1 Lentimicrobium sp. S6
GGCCTCAGAATAAATAGTAATTTTACTCATGATTTAAATTTTTTAAATTATTAAACATGAGATTTATACGTATTCAATACGAATTTAAATCGAAAGCTACCTCCCTTTGGGGAGGTTTAGTTCAACAATGTATAAAAATAATAGCCGAGATAGTAGTAAATTCAAGGGTTGTAGCCCGCTCCAACCTTCTTATAACTTGTCAGGAAAGTGCCACGCAGTCGGCTACTATTCTTATACTAAACGTTGTAGCCAATGAAACGAACCACACAAAATAAGAGGAATCATATGAAAAAAACATTATTATTAACGTTAATCATTTTAATTTATATATCGACAATTAATGCTCAGAATGAAAATTTAACGAAGAAATGGAGTTCAGTATTTAACACAAAAAATGTTAATGGAACTTTTATGCTTTTTGATATTTCATCTGGTAAAAGCAAGGTTTATAATACAGCCAGATGTGATAGTGCATATATGCCAGCATCAACATTTAAAATATTGAATTCATTAATTTCGTTAGAAACAAATGCTATTAATAGCGTAGACGATACGATTAAATGGAACGGAGTTGATTACGGTTGGGATAAATGGAATAAAAACCAAACAATGAGAACGGCAATGCCTTTATCTTGTGTTTGGTTTTATCAAGAACTTGCACGTAGAGTTGGAATTATCAACATGCAAAAATGGATTGATTCTGTTGGATATGGAAACGCAAAAATGGGCGGTCAAATTGATAACTTTTGGCTTGAAGGAGATTTGCGGATTTCTGCAAAAGAACAGGTCCGATTTATTGAACGATTAATAAAAAATGAATTGCCTTTTAGTTTGAAAAATCAGGAACTTGTTAAAGAAATTATGGTTACGGATTCGACAAAAAACTATGTGTTGCATTCAAAAACAGGATGGGCATTGAGAATAGAGAATCAAATTGGTTGGTTTGTCGGATATGTAGAAACAAAAGATAATACATGGATATTTGCTTTGAATTTGGATATAAAAACTAAAGAAGATTCCAAATGGAGAAAACAAATAACTTATGAAATTCTTAGAGAAGAAGGGATAATTAATTAATCACTGGCTACAACACGCGGTCATAAAACATTGGGGGCGAAGTGGTTATACGAGCTTTGGTTCACGCATCAAAGTTCGCTGTACCTTGATAGGAAAGTAGCTCCGAACTCCCCAACGTTTAATGCCGCCATCCGTTGTGCGTCATATGAAGAATGAAAAACACTGATGATAAAGATTAAATTATTTACTGCCATAGCTTTGTCGCTTATTTTAAATTCCTGTAATGGACAAAAAAACAAGAATAAGATAAAACAATCTATAAACTCAGAAAAGAAATTAGAAGATAGTAAGCCAAATACATACAATACTAAACACTCTTTGTTTTATTCGGATATTAATAATCAAATTAGTCAAGTTGTAAGGACAATTTTTCAAGATAGCAAAGGTGACATTTGGTTTGGAGGAGAAGGTGGTGTTTTTAAATTTTCCAATAACTTGCTTACTCATATTGACAGTATAAAAAGTAAATCAGGAAAAAAAGTTACAGTAAAAGATATTGCGGAAGACAACGATGGGAAAATTTGGATTGGACATACGGATGGGATTAGTAGTATTGACGGAGAAAAAGTGACAAATTATTACGAATCTGACGGATTAATAAGCGATAATGTATGGTCTATTGCTACTGATAAAAATGGTAGAGTTTGGATTGGAACTATAGATGGTGTGTGTGTGTTTAATGGTCTAGACTTTACAAAATTTGTACTTCCCGAAGGGAAAGTAGATTCTACTTTAGGTATTTCAAGTAAAACAATGGTTCATAGTATATTCGAAGATAGTAAAGGCATACTATGGTTTAGTTCAAATGCTGGTCTGTTTTCATACGCAAATAATTCACTTATAAATGTTTCTAAAAAAGCAGGTATCGAAACGAATTTTGTCAATGAAATTTTCGAAGATAAAAATGGCAAATTATGGGTGTCAACAAAAAATGGACTCTATAATTTAATAGATAATAAAGGAACAAATATTACAAAAGGGAAAATTGAAACAGGAAAAGGGATAGGAAGTATTGCAGAAGACAAAAATGGTAATCTATGGTTTGTTTCTAACCAACATTATTTATATACTTATGCTGGAAATGAACTCCTAGAATTTCAAAAATCAGACGATAATAAAGGCCCTGTAGTTTTCCAAATATTCAAAGACCAATCTAATAGACTTTGGTTTGTTGGGTTTGGTGGTGCTTTTAGATTAGAAAACGGTAAATTTATTAATGTAACGCAGAATGGACCTTGGTAAAATAAAATACGAACGCACAACAATTAAGCATCGTTTTCAGCCCTAAGCCGTGGAGCTAAGCATTTACTTATGGCCAAGAGGGGCTGAATATGTGCTGTGTGTTGAACGTAAACCGGCAACGAAGCCGTAAAGCCTACCTTTTATATTGTGGAATCAATTTGGGCAATGATATCTCCACAGCTCTTGTGTAGTTATTTTTTTTCAATTTTTTTCTAGCAAACCTTAGAAGTATTCAAGAGCTTTTCTGTTTTTTGATTTTAGCAGGGTCGTTATTCTGATTATTTCTGATTTTTTGATTGATTGATGCATAATTCTTCCATTAAGATGACTCATATTCTTTTATTGTGTTGATATACTTATACTTACTTTCAAAGGTTTAGTGTTTTCCGGAGGAGCTCTTTGATGATTGTTTCTAAAC
>NZ_JABKBZ010000172.1:0-2733 GCF_013166635.1 Lentimicrobium sp. S6
AGTCGTTAAACTGAGTCGCGCTACCCAAACAAGCATTATTAAAGCTAAAGTCAATCACAGGAAGAGGATTCACATAGAAAGGAGCCGTGGCCACCTGTGTACATCCAAAGTTATTCTCCACACTGTGGGTAATAGTAAATGTTCCGAATTCAGTATAAGTATGCACTGGCGACTCATCGGTACTTGTTGTGCCATCACCAAAGTCCCAGAACCAAGCTGTGATACTATCGCCACCACTAATGCTCTGGTCAACAAAAGTCACCTCTTGATTGATACAAGCGCTATCAGGCGCAAATGATATCATTGGAAGCTCACGAATGAGTACATCCTTGATGATGCTATCTGTACAGAAGCTATTATTTAATATTTTTAGTTTCACGGGATAAATACCATCCGCCGCATAACGGTGATTTGGGTTTTGCTCTGGTGAAGTGGTGCCATCTCCAAAATCCCATTCCCAAGACAAGATAGTCTGGGCCTCGGTAGCGGTGATGTCCATAAAATGAGTGGTATCTCCTAAGCAGACCGTATCGAAGATAAAGTCGGGCAGTGGCTGAGTGGTATAGCGGATTTCCTTGGTGATGATGTCTGAGCAAAGCTGTTCATTACTCACCGTCAGGCTCACATTATAAGCTCCCGTTTGACTAAACTTATGTGTTGGATTCTGCACAAAACTCACATTATTACTTCCAGAACCCGGATCATCGAAGTTCCAATACCAAGCAATGATATTGGTTTCATTTGGATTGCTAAAGTCGGTGAAGAAGGTGGTATCACAATTAGGAATATCAAAATTGAAATTCGCTGTTGGGGAGGGTGCTATGATGAGACTCTCTATCACTTCATTAGTACAACCATTGCTATCAGTCACCTTTAGTTTGACGAGATATTCCCCGGGAAGGGCATAGAGGTGAGCAGGGTGTTGAGTAGCACTAGTGGTGCCGTCTCCAAATTGCCAGCTCCAGCTGGTGATATCATGATCAGAAGTACTTACATCGGTAAACCAGATGCTATCCGAAGTACATTGTGTAGGCGTATGGAAGAATGCCGCCGTTGGGCCATATCCAATACTCACATTATAGGCTCTTTCGCTCACACAGCCACCATCAGAGGTCACCGTCAAGCTTACCAAATACAATCCTCCCACATCAAACACATGACTTGGGTTTTGAAGAGTACTAGTTTGTCCATCATCGAAGTCCCAGCTCCAACTCACAATTGGGTCGCTAGTACTGCTACTCAAATCGGTGAAGTTGGTAGAAAGTCCAGCACAAGCCGCTTCAAAGCTAAAGTCTGCTATGGCTTTGGTGATGGTGATTTCCACAAAGGCAGTATCGCTACAAAGTCCTTCATTGGTCACCACATGCATCACGGTATAAACGCCCTCATCGGTAAATCGATGTATGGGATGCTGAGCTGTAGAAGTATTATTCACTCCACTGGCAGGGTCACCAAAGTCCCAGAACCAAGCAATAAGGTCCTGACCATTGGGCTCATAGGCAGTAGAGGTAAACTGCAAGCTATCGCAGCTGATATTTTCAAAAGTAAAATTACTCACTGGATCTTGACTCACAGCCACCACTTGTGTGAGACTGCTTTCGCAGCCATTGATATCGGTTACTGTTAAGGTTGCTGGATAATTACCCGTGTTAGTATAAAGATGGTTTGGATTCTGAAGACTACTGGTATTCCCGTCTCCAAAGTTCCAGCTCCAGGTATCTATGACTCCACTTCCGGTGGAAGAAGACAGGTCGGTAAAGCGAGTGGTGTCTCCTTCGCAGCTGAGTCCTCCTTGCCATTCGAAATTGGCAGTAGGGAGATAATGTACTTTCACCGTTTTTACGATTTCATGGGAACAGCTTGCATCAGTTTCTACCACCAATATCACATCATAGGTTCCGGGTGCAGCATAAGTATGATTAGGGTTGGCATCGGTAGAAGTATTTCCATCGGCAAACTCCCAAAACCAGCTATTGATAGGCTGACCACTAGAAAAACTCATATCCACAAAGTGGGTGACTTCACCAAAACAAACCGAGTCGGCTCTAAAGTCGGCCACGGGAGCAGGTTCTACCACGATTAAAGTGGTATCGCTATCGCTACATCCATTGCCATCCTCTACTATGAGGATAATTTCATAGGTTCCTACAGTGCTAAAATCATGACTAGGATTTTGCTCTGTGGAATAATTGTTACTACCACTTGCAGGGTCCCCAAAGCTCCATTCCCAGCTCACTACCGCGGCTCCATCAATAATACTCTTATCGATGAAATAGGTAGAGCTACCGGCGCAGGCGCTATAATAGTTAAACTTGGCAGTAGGTCCTTGCCAAATGGTTACATTTTGAGTAATGCTGTGCTCACAGCCATTGGTATCTGTTACCGTGAGGTCTACCAAATAATTACCAGAAAACTGATAAAGATGTGTTGGGTTTTGCTCGGTGGATGTGCTTCCATCGGCAAAGTCCCAGAACCAGCTTTCAATAGGTGCTGCACCTGCTACACTCAGGTCGGTGAAGATGGCGTTTTCTCCTTGGCAAGGCGTGGTGAAGTCAAAGGCCGAAGTAGGTCCTTCTCTCACTATCACTTGCTGAACTATGGTATCATATCCAAATGCCTTGGTGATGAGTTGCACGTCGTATATGCCTGGAGCAGTAAAAGCATGTGTAGGGTTTTGAGCCGTGCTAAAGTTAAAGGCGCCGCTAGTTGGGTCTCCAAAATCCCACCACCAAT
>NZ_JABKBZ010000173.1:0-2655 GCF_013166635.1 Lentimicrobium sp. S6
GTTTAGAAACAATCATCAAAGAGCTCCTCCGGAAAACACTAAACCTTTGAAAGTAAGTATAAGTATATCAACACAATAAAAGAATATGAGTCATCTTAATGGAAGAATTATGCATCAATCAATCAAAAAATCAGAAATAATCAGAATAACGACCCTGCTAAAATCAAAAAACAGAAAAGCTCTTGAATACTTCTAAGATTTGCTAGAAAAAAATTGAAAAAAAAATAACTACACAAGAGCTGTGGAGATATCATTGCCCAAATTGATTCCACAATATAAAAGGTAGGCTTTACGGCTTCGTTGCCGGTTTACGTTCAACACACAGCACATATTCAGCCCCTCTTGGCCATAAGTAAATGCTTAGCTCCACGGCTTAGGGCTGAAAACGATGCTTAATTGTTAGCAGCTTTTAATTGTTTTCCAATGGGATAATCCAAGCATTATTTTTTTCATCAATTGTTCCGTTCAATTCCTCCAATACAACTCTTTCAGTTATTGTTAGACCTATTTTGCTCATTTCCTCAAACGTGATTATACCATTATTTGGAAAGTTTTGTCTTGTCCTGTGGATATTAAATCGATTTGAAAATTTTCTGTCAAATGCCTTTTCTATACCTTCTTTTCCAATCATAAAACCAATTAGTCCTCCCCAAGTGGCAGTAGGATTATCAGAATCCCAACCTGCAAGAGTTCCTATTTTTATTGTTTCTTTTAAGTCGCCCTCTCCGTAAAAAAGACTTACTAAACTTGCAGCAAAATTTATTCCTGCTGCAAAACAGCCATTACAATATAAATTTCTTGATGTTATGTTATAGCCGTCTTTTTGGTTAACCTGATATCTGTAGTAAAGTGAATCTCTTGTTTGTTCCCAAGGAATACCAGACTCATATAAGAGTCTAGTATAATCATACATTTTTGCTGGATAGGAATCATTTGGCAGTATTTCTCTTGATTTACTCGACATCCAAAGCAGTTTTTCTTTCATGCTACTATTAGAATTTGTGGCATACACAAGCGAATACATAGACACATAAAATTTTGAAATATCCTCTGCTTCTTGTCTAGCAGTCGTTTGTATAGGCAATTCTGCTATTTTTAATGCTATATCTGGTCTTGTAGGTGCAAATAGTCCAAATATTTCCGTGGTTAATTGGGCATCAATCATATCATAATGTTCATTAAGTTTTGGGTTCCCTGTTTCGGGAGGAAGAACACCAGCTTTCATTAAATCGAATGCTTTTTGATTAGAAACCCATAAATAGTTTTCCTCTTCAGGCTTTATATGTTTTAACCAACCATTTTGTATTTGCTTTGGGGTAAGTATATTAACTTTATTTGTGTATAGAAGATGTTGATACATAAATTCTATGTCTGTATCATCATCCGCGCCCCAAATTTCATCACTGTTTTTAAATACAAAATCTATGGTAGACGATAAATCGCTGGGAACTCCTGCGCCCCAAATACTTGGTTGGTCGGGTTTCCCCCAATCGTCTCTGGTGTAAAAATCGCCTGTTTTTATTTCCCCGAGATTACCAATTTTATCCATTTCTGTAACCAAACCAGACCAGTTAGCAATGCATTGACCTAGCCAGAACCCGTATAATTGGTTTTGGTACTTATCTTTTGAAATACTAATAGTCTGTGTTTTATTCTCAATATGAATAGTTTTTTTTACACTTTTTGAAATGCAAGAATTCAAAAGGATTAAACAAAGTAATATTGAAATAAAGTTTCTCATAATTGCTGCTAACGTTTAGTATAAGAATAGTAGCCGATTGCGGGCTTCTTTCCTGTCAAGTTACAAGAAAGTTGAAGCGGGTTACAACCCCTGAATTTACTACTGAACCGGCTATTATTTTTATACATTGTTGAACTAAACCTCCCCAAAGGGAGGTAGCTTTCGATTTAAATTCGTATTGAATACGTATAAATCTCATGTTTAATAATTTAATAAAATTAAATCATGAGTAAAATTACTATTTATTCTGAAGCCTGCAACAAAGTTGATGGCTTTAGAGCTATGGGAGAAGAGTTCAAACGTAAACTTATTATTAATGGACGATCAAAGTCTACACACGAAAATTATTTACGCCAAATAGCTAAACTGGCACTTTATTACATGAAAAACCCGCTGCATATAGACATGGATGAGCTGGAAGAGTATCTGTATTACCTGATGCAAAAGGATACGGACGCCTTAAGTTCATATAAACATTTAGTTTATGGTCTGCGTAAGTTGTACTTCCTTTTTGACAAAGAAGAGCTTTTGCTAAAACTGCCCAAAATAGGCCGACCAAAAAAACTTATTACCGTACTCTCTCAACAGGAAACAAAAGAACTAATAAAAGCTCCTGTTCACATAAGGGAGAAAATCATGTTTGGTCTTATTTACGATACCGGAATGCGCATTTCTGAGGTGACAAACCTACTGATTAAAGATGTTGATCTAGATAGAAAGCTAGTACATATTAGGCGATCGAAAAATAAAAAAGACCGATATATACCCATGTCATCACATGCTGTGCGAGGTATTAAAAAACATTTAGCTATTAACTGTCCTAAAGATTATTTGTTTGATAACTACAACAGAAAAGGAATTCCTATTAGCAAAACCCGAATACGAACCCTCTTAAAAGAAGCCCTCAAGAGAAC
>NZ_JABKBZ010000174.1:0-2457 GCF_013166635.1 Lentimicrobium sp. S6
GGAACCTATTATTATGCCACCAGATTCCAATACCTAGAACAAGACATGGTTTATGGTGGATTCAATGGAGGTTTCTATGACGGAACAACAAACCTCAATGGAGAACTCACAGTAACCACACTAACAGTAGATGATGAAATCACCTGGGCCAACCTGCAGCATCCAGAAAGCGGAGCCATAGCACCCAATGAAGAATTCATTGTTTACGGAAGATTATATATAGAAAACATCACCGAAGTAGCCGGCGAAAATGCAGACATACAAGCATGGATAGGCTATAGCACTGACAATACAAATCCAAACACTTGGACGAATTGGGTAGCCGCAAGTTATTTAGGCGAAGTTGCCGATAGTGACAATGATGAATATTCAGCCAATCTAGGTGGAGAACTATCCACCGATGGAACCTATTATTATGCCACCAGATTCCAATACCTAGAACAAGACATGGTTTATGGAGGATTCGACGGTGGTTTCTACGATGGAACAAGCAATGTAAATGGAGTCCTAACAGTTAGTACTCCTCCTCCAGCAGATGATGAAATCACCTGGGCCAACTTGCAGCATCCAGAAAGTGGAGCCATTGCACCCAATGAAGAATTTACCGTTTACGGAAGATTATATATAGAAAACATCACCGAAGTAGCCGGAGAAAATGCAGATATCCAAGCATGGATAGGCTATAGCACAGACAATACAAATCCAAACACTTGGACGAATTGGGTAGCCGCAAGTTATTTAGGCGAAGTTGCCGATAGTGATAACGATGAGTATTCTGCCAATTTAGGTGCTGAGATTTCTGAGGATGGCACTTATTACTATGCCACTAGATTCCAATACTTAGACCAAGAAAAGGTATATGGTGGATTCGATGGCGGTTTTTGGGATGGAACCTCTAATGTTAGTGGTGAGCTAAGTGTGAATACTGTTATAATCGATGGTGAAATCACTTGGGCCAATCTACAGTGGCCAGTTTCAGCAACAATTGAACCTGAAGAGTTATTTAATGTTTATGGCAGAGTTTATATAGAAGATTATACCTCTCAAGAAGAGGAAGTTATTGGGCTTCAGGCTTGGGTAGGTTATAGCACAGAAAATACAGACCCTTCTACATGGGATAATTGGGTTTCAGCAGAATACCAGGGTAATGAAGGTGATAATGATGAATATAAAGTAAACCTTGGTGAATATTTACTATCAGATGGTGTTTATTATTATGCTTATAGATTCAAATTACAATCACAGAATTATGTTTATGGTGGATTTTCTTTTGGAGGAGGAGGATTCTGGAATGGTACTTCTTTTACTAGTGGAGAAGTGACTGTAATAGATATACCTGATGAGGAAGAGATTACTTGGGCTAATCTTCAATATCCAGAATCAGGAAGCATTGAACCAGAAGAGGAGTATTTAGTTTATGGTCAGCTATATATTGAGAATATTACTGATGCAGAAGAGGAAAACGAAGATATTCAGGCATGGATAGGATATGGATTATTAGATACAGATCCCGCAACTTGGACCAACTGGATTCCTGCGAGCTATCATGCTGCTGTTGGTGATAATGATGAGTATGTTGCCAATTTAGGGGCAGATATGTTATTGGAAAACACCTATTATTATGCCACTAGATTCCAATATTTAGATCAAGAATATGTTTATGGAGGATATTCTGAGGATGGTGGAAACTTCTGGAATGGGGTAGAATATGTAAATGGAGAGCTTTCGGTAGCTATAGTTCCTGAGGTGAGTATCGACTGGGCAAACCTACAATGGCCAGGCTCAGGAGAAATACTTCCGAATCAAGAGTTTATTGTTTATGGACAAGCTTATATTGAAGATATCACCAGTCAAGAGGAGCCTATTGAAGGATTACAAGCCTGGATTGGTTATAGTTTAACGGAATCGGAGCCTTCCTCATGGACCAATTGGATTCCTGCTGCTTATCATCAAGGTGTAGGGAATAATGATGAATATGCTGCCGATCTAGGAAGTCTATTAGATACCGAAGGCACCTATTATTACGCTACTCGCTATCAATATATGGAACAAGATTATGTTTACGGTGGATATTCCTTAAGCCAAGGAGGATTCTGGGATGGCATTGGCAATACCAGTGGAATGCTTCTAGTGAGCACGGAAGTCATAGAGGATTCTATCAATTGGGCCAACCTACAATGGCCAGGTTCAGGAGAAATACTTCCGAATCAAGAGTTTATTGTTTATGGACAAGCTTATATTGAAGATATCACCAGTCAAGAGGAGCCTATTGAAGCATTACAAGCTTGGATTGGCTACAGTTTAACTGATTCGGAGCCCTCCTCCTGGATCAATTGGATTCCTGCTGATTATCATCAGGGAGTTGGGAATAATGATGAATATACAGCTGATTTAGGGTTATTGTTAGATACAGAAGGCACTTATTATTATGCTACCCGTTATCAATATTTAGAACAA
>NZ_JABKBZ010000175.1:0-2384 GCF_013166635.1 Lentimicrobium sp. S6
TTTTACTCTTTCTCCAAAGCCTCTTCGTAATCCTCATCAGTGAATATATAATCAAACTCATTATGATATTCCGACAATTGACTAATCCAAGAACTAGACAAAAACATATTTCTATTTACATCTTCACTAGTTGCTTTATAAAAATGAGTTATGGATACTGTATCATTAAAAACCACATGCAAGGAATCGGCTCTAAAATTAGGTGGAACGCCCATGTTCCCCCCCCTATTTCCATATGTATCCTTTTTGATATCACCTGCATTTAACACAACTGATTCAATACTCTCAACTTTACTATTAAAGAAATATATAGTAATCATTTGATTTGATTTATTTCTTATATTGTATGTACTAGAATATTCAGGATCTTGACATGAGCTAAAAATTAATACAATAATAATTATAAATAATGTTATATATTTTTTCATGGCAAAAGATTTATAAATTAAAGAAAAAATTCAAATAAACATCAATATGCTTATCAGTCATATTTGAAGGCTTATGGGCTTTGAGTTTTGTTCTTAAACTTGTTAAGCCATAGGAGTATTTAATAATATTAGACTCCAAGTAAGCTATAGAATAACCTGAAACTTGATCATAAGGGAAATTAGGATTGCCGGCCGGGTTCAGATACCATGTATTATTCCAAACAAAACCAATTGAGCTATCAGGTATATCAAGCAAAACACAATTTGAACCATCAAATGACGAACCTTCCTCTGGGCAATCGCAACAACCTACCGGTGTATAACAAAACTTATCCGCATAAATAAAAGCTGTTTCTCCAGCAGGAGGTGTTCCAATTCTACAATTTACTCCATCAAACCATCCTCCGTCAGGACATCTATTTGATGGCAAACCACCGCTATTTAAAGCTTGATTATAATTATCCATGCAATCAATAAAAAGAGGAGTATAATCTTGAAGTGTTGAAGATGAATTCCACCATTGCATATGATCTCCATCATCAGAATTAATATTTGGATCATCATAATCTGCATGACCCAAATCAACATATTCTAATCTAGTAATATACCATTCGATTGCGTTGGCCCAGCTTTCTCGAATTATGCTTGACACTTGCCCAAACTGCAATTCAGCACCATTCATTAGTGTTATATGTGCAGAATGTCCAATCTCATGAATTGCTGTACTAAATAATACATTCGTTGGCCTAAAATTTCCATTATTAAACTTTCCATGAATATGGATATTGGGAATTACTCCACCAGCACCAATCATATGTTGCCAATTTGTTAGCCAATTTATCCCAGTACCACCTGTATTTAAATAGCTAATACGTAGTTTTGTCCATATCTCAGGTCGTTTTAATCCATCAATATTTCTATAAAAATATCTATATGCTGCTCTATGAATTGTTGCTATTCTAAGAGATTTATTAGAACCATTACTGATGTTTAAGTTCCACTCACTACGTTGTTTGGGACCATTATAATAGGCCTGAAAAGCTACTCCATCTCTTATAATGAACTGCCCAGTTTTCCAAATTATACTGTAATTTACGGCCCTTCTAAACTGACCTGTTGTAAAATTCCCATTACTATCTGTATTACCACTTTTTGTAGTAAACCACCTACGTGCTCTAACTTTTACTCCAATAATAGGAATCATATCATCCTCTATATCATCAAAAACTTGAATAGTACCAGATGGCGTCCATTTACTCCAGCGTGAACTTAAAATCTCTTCACTATTATCAGTAATATTTAAGGCCTCTGACACTAAATCATATACTATATCTTCATATTGTATACTTTGATAAGCTGGTATCTCCTCAGGAATAAAAAGAGATGATAATATCTCATATTGTATTTTAGGAAAACTATAGTCTGCCTTCACAGCACAATATTGCCATGTAATTAATTTAGTTGAAATAGTTGGATCATGATAAGATATACCAGGAGTTACAATCTCGTAATCCAAAGGATAATCAAACAACTCTATTGTTGAATCTTGTAATAGAAAATCCAATTCATTTTCATCTTCTGGTAAAAATCGAACATAATAATGCGATGTATAAACACTTAAACTTTGTGGAATCTGCTTGCCTTCTTTCACAAGACTATTATATGCTAATTGCATATTTTCAACAGAATAAGGGTTTTCAAGCTGAGCACCCAATACAATGGTTTCACCTAAGGCAATAGGATCGTTACTTTGAGTTGCACTGGTGCTTTTTGTTTCAGAAGTTTCAGCACCTTTATAATTATCCTTACTACAACTAGTAAGAAACAAAGGGTCAAGTTGAAATTCTGGGGGAATTGATTTTTACGCAAAAATATTTGTCAATCGAAAAAGGAAAAATTTGACATCTCTGACACCTCTGAATTCAGACCTAAAATGCTTTAATTTTGCGTTAAAGG